>NZ_JAXBQT020000005.1:0-223228 GCF_047520755.2 Stenotrophomonas sp. FR010
ATGGCGCCATCGAGCCCCCAGGGGTGAGGGCGCTTTGCTTGCGAAGCACTGCTTCGCAAGCGCCCGAACGCACAGCCGCCAGCGGCTGGGCCGGTTTGGGGGTTTACGGCGTGTCCTGCAGCCCCACACCGCCCCGCCCAACCCTCAGCAACCCAGAGCCGCTTTGGCTTTGGCGTTGGCCTCTGCAGGTGCAGGGCTGCAAGCCCTGCACAACAACTACGTCACCCAGCCTGCAATCACCAGCAACGCGAGGATCGCCAGCCACAGCAGCAGCATCCGCCACACCAGGCTCATCGCATCACGCAGGTCCGGCAGCCGCTGCCACACCGGCAACAGCCCCGCCTCGGTGTAATCGTGCGCGTCCTCGCGCAGCTCGGCGTTGACGCTGGCCCGCGCCACCGCGCCCAGGAACCCGATGGAGCCGGCCAGGCGTTCGCCATGGGCCTGGCGCCAGGCCTTCCACGCCGTATCGAAGTTGCCGACCAGCGCCATCGAGAACGCCATCAGCTGCGCTACCGGCCACTCGATCCAGCCCAGCAGGCGCTGCGCCAGCGCCAGCGGCTCCACCGGCACGCGTGCACGCATCGGGCTTTCCGCCATCAACGCCAGCAAGCGGTAGCCCAGCGCACCGGCCGGGCCCAGCAGCAGGAACCAGAACAGCACCGCGAACCAGCGACGCAGCGCATTGAGCACGGTCGCCTCGACCAGCGACGGCACGTCTTCGCGCAGGCTGCCACCGGCGGCCTGCAGGTTGCGCACGGCTGCCTGCCGCGTCGCGGCGTCGTCCGCATCAATGATCGCTTCGATATCACGATCCAGGTCGCGCGGCCCCCAGCACCAGGCCAGCACGGCCACACCCAGCAGCAGCGACGGCAGGCCGAACAGCACTCCGCGCAGCAGCCACGCCAGCAGCCCCATCAGCAGCAACGGCGGCAGCAGCGCCAGCGCCACTCCAGCCGGTCCCTGCCAGGCCTTGCCACCACGCGCGTCCAGCCAGCCCAGCCAGCGCCGGAAGCCGTCGAAACGGCGCATCGAGGCGGCAGCGGCCGGGGCAACGTGGCCCAGGGCCAGCGCCACCAGCACGGCGGCCAGAGTGGTGAACATGGCAGGTCTCCCTACGAAACAGAACGCTCGGCGCCGCTACCTTACCTGTCGCAGCGGTGCCCTCGCGGGTGAACCGGACTGTAACCCGGGCCGTGTTCAGGTGGCGGCAATACAGCTGCCACGACCGGCCCGGCCGAAACGCCGGCTCAGCCTCGCTGCTGGCGGTACCAGTGTTCGATCAGGCCCCGCGAAATCGAGATCGGTGGCGACAGGCGGATGCCCTGGCCGTCGTCCTCCACATCGCGCGCCAACGCGGCGCCGACCTCGTCGGCACTGAACCAGCGCGCGTCTTCCAGCTCGCCATCCACGGTCGGCAGGTCGTCATGCGCCTGTGCACGGAAGCCGACCATCAGCGCGCCGGGGAACGGCCACGGCTGCGAACCGAGGTACTGGCAGGCGGTCACCCGCACCTTGCTCTCCTCATGGACTTCGCGCACCACGGTCTGCTCGAAGGTCTCGCCGGGTTCGACGAAGCCGGCCAGCACCGAGTAACGGCGCGGGGCCCAGTTCGACTGCCGGCCGAGCAGCAGCCGGCCCTGGTTTTCCACGGCGACGATCACCGCCGGATCGACGCGCGGATAGTGTTCGGTGGAACACTGCGCACAACGGCCGACGAAGCCGCCACGGGCAAACGCCACCGCGCCGCCGCATACGCCGCAGAAGCGGGTGCGCGAGTGCCAGTAGGACATGCCACGGGCATAGCTGAAAGCGGTGGCATCGGCCATCGGCCACAACAATGCAGCCTGGCGCAGATCGAGTCGGCGTGGCGCGCTCACGGTGACATGGGTGGCTTCGACCGAGAACCATGCCTGATCACCGCGAAGCCCCAGGAAAACTGCGGCGCCCGGGCCACCGCCGACGTCGGCGCCGGTCAGCGCCAGCGGCTGGTCGTCATCGCCGGTGAAGGCGCTGCCATCGTGATCGAGGACGAGGATGCGCGCGCCCGGCCACAGGCGCGCCAGTGCATCGGCATCTTCGCGCAGGGCATCGGCGCGCTCCAACGGTTCGCCAACGAAGGCAAAACCGGAAAGCGGCGAAGGAGTATTGGGCATCCGCCAAGCGTGCCGCCAATCGATGCAGGTGGCAAGCCGCAGGCTTTGCGGAAACCGTCTGTGGGTGTGGAGCTTGCTCCACACACCTTGTCGCGCGGGACACAGGCCCCGCGCCCTGCTTACATGCTGAAACTGCTGCCGCAGCCGCAGGTGGTCTTTGCGTTCGGGTTGCGGATCACGAACTGGGCACCCGTCAGGCTCTCGGTGTAATCCACCTCCGCGCCCATCAGGTACTGCAGGCTCAGCGGATCGACCAGCAGGGTCACACCGCTGGTCTGTACCGCCAGGTCATCCTCGGCACGGTTCTCGTCGAACTCGAACCCGTACTGGAAGCCCGAACAGCCGCCTCCCTCGATGTACACACGCAGGGCCAGGTCGGGGTTGCCCTCTTCCTGGATCAGGGATTTGACCTTGGCGGCCGCCGACTCGGTGAAGTTCAGCGGGCGCTCCAGCGATTGGTAATCGGGCGCGGCAACCGGGGTGGCGCCGGGCAGGGAGACTAGCGTGCTCATGCTGCCAGCATGGGGGTGCCGACGACGGCTTTCAAGCCATCGCCTCGGCCAGCTTGCGACGCGCGGCGGTATCGCCCTTGCCATCATGGGCGTCTTCGCCTTCCGGCGCCGGCAAGGCTGCCATCGGGGCGCTGGCATGGATCAGGCGGCCGTTCAGCTGCGCGCCCGCGTTCATCTCCACCACCTGGTAATGGACGTTGCCATTGACCCGTGCGCTCGGGGTCAACTCGACCTTCTCGGTAGCGTGTACATCGCCGTCCAGGCGGCCACTGATGACCACCACCTGGGCCCGGATCTCACCTTCGATCACGCCGTGCTCGGCAACCGTCAGGGTCGCACCACTGGCGCCTTCGGCGGCGATCACCTTGCCGTGGATGCGGCCTTCCACATACAGGCCCCCACTGAATTCCACATCACCGCGGATCACCACCTGGTTGCCGATCAGGGCATCCACCACCAGCTGGCCTTCACGGTTGGATTTGCTGCTTCCGAACATCTGCCTACTCCCCTTTGCTGGCCGGCGCACCGGCCTGTTTCCAGTCGAATACCTGGGTGGTACCCCCCGTACCACTCCCCAATGTCACCCGCACGCGTTGCGGGGTGAAGTCAGCCGGCAGCATCACGCTGCCGGTGAGCTGCTGGAAGTACCGGAACGAGTAGTCCTGTCCCGGCACCTTGCTGCGCTGGTGCAGATCATCCCAGCTGATCGTGGCCAGCTTGCCGTTCTTCACGCCTTCCACGGTGAAGCGCATCTGCCCCTGGCTGATGGCCCCACGGTTGAGGTTCTGGGTCAGCACGGCGGTGTACTGCCAGGTGCCGGCCGCTTCCGGGCTGAACTCGATCGAATGGGTGTTCAGGCCCTTGCGCTGGCTGGTCGAGCCGACCAGCCGCTCATAGAAGGCAACATCGGCGCGCAGCCCGGCGATTTCCTCATCGCGCTCGGCCAACGAGGACTGCACCTCGGTATTGGCGGCACGGCTGATGCGGTCGGAGGCTTCCAGCGTGGCCTGCTTCTGTCGCAGCTCGGTCAGCTGCGCCTGCAGCGCCTCGGCACGCTTTTCGGCGGCCTGCAGGCGCTGGCCCTGGGCATCGCGCGGGGTGGCCATCCAGCAGCCGCCAAGCACCGCCAGCACCAGGCTGAGCAGCCAGATGCCGCCGATCACCAGCAGGCGGCGACGGTCGGCAGGCGGTTGCGGCGCGCCGGGCAGGCGGACCTGCACGCGCATGGGAGGACGGTTGGTCATGGGTGGTTTCCGGGGTATCGCAAGGGCGACACCGGTACGGCCCCTGTGGCAAACGACGGGCTAGTGTATGACAGGACGGGTGGGTTTCCTGCGCAGCGGCCGGCCACGGTCGGTGGCGTTCAGGCACGCCATCGTCGATAGTGTGGCCCCCTGCACAGTTCCGTCGCCGGAGCATCGCCATGACCGAAGCCCACCTGTTCGTGATCGGCATCCTGCTGGCCTGGCTGGCCGGTATCCGCGTCTACCTCACCGTGTTCGGTGTCGGCCTGGCCGGGCTGCTTGGCTGGGTCGATCTGCCCCCCGCCCTGCAGGCCACCGAATCATGGTGGGTGCTGGGCACCTCGGCGGCGCTGGCGGTGGCCGAGTTCTTCGCCGACAAGATCCCTGGCGTGGATTCGGTGTGGGACCTGGTGCAGACGCTCGCGCGCGTACCCGCCGGCGCATTCCTTGCGGCGGCCACGCTGTCGCCGGATGGCCAGCTGGGCACCGGTGCGCTCGCCGCCGGTGCCGGCGTCGCCCTGGCCAGCCATGGCCTGAAGGCCGGTACCCGCGCCCTGCTCAACACCTCGCCGGAACCGGCCAGCAACTGGGTCGCCTCTGCGGCCGAAGACACCGTCGTGATCGGTGGCCTGGCCCTCGCCCTGGCACACCCGTGGATCGCGCTGATCGTGGTGCTGGCCTGCAGCCTGGCCGGTGCGCTGCTGGTGTGGCTGGTCTGGCGCGCCCTGTGGAAGGGTGTGCGCTGGCTGGCGCGCGGTGCATCGGCAGCACCGCCAGGGCACACCGGTACCGGCTGAGCGCCGGGCTTGTCGCATAATGGACGCGAACACCAGGAGCACCGATGGCCGCAAACGAATCCCCCGCGGGCGCCCGCCCGGGACGCGCTGAAACCCCTCCGGCCGACCATTGGCAACGCTGGGCCCCCGAGACGGCACCTCCGGCCGTGGACCCACCGATGGCGGCGCCCCCATCCCCTGTCGCGGCCGATGCGTCCACGCCGGCCAACAGCGCGCCGCCGCCGCTGCCCGGCCCGGTCGCACTGGCCGACGCCGGCAACAACGATCTGGCCCCGTCGCCATCGGACTCGCCCTACCGCGTGC
The DNA here is from genome assembly GCF_047520755.2 of Stenotrophomonas sp. FR010. Taxonomy (NCBI): domain Bacteria; kingdom Pseudomonadati; phylum Pseudomonadota; class Gammaproteobacteria; order Lysobacterales; family Lysobacteraceae; genus Stenotrophomonas; species Stenotrophomonas sp. FR010. The sequence goes on from NZ_JAXBQT020000005.1 coordinate 5,013, forward strand.
TGATCGTTGAAGACGATCGCGCGCAGGCCCTGTTCGCGCAGAGCGTGCTGCACGGCGCCGGCATGCAGGCGATCGTCCACAACGATGCCGATGCCGCGCTGCAGGCCATCAAGGAGCACCGCCCCGACCTGATCCTGATGGATCTTCATCTGCCCGGCCTGGACGGCATGCGCCTGACCGCGCTGATCCGCCAGCAGCCCGGCCTGCAGCTGCTTCCGATCGTGTTCCTCAGCGGTGATCCGGATCCGGAGCGCCAGTTCGAAGTCCTCGACAGCGGCGCGGACGACTACCTGAGCAAGCCGATCCGGCCCCGCCACCTGATCGCAGCGGTGGCCAACCGCATCCGCCGCGCACGAGCCCAGGCCGCCACCCTCCCCGGCGCCACCGGCGCACCGGCCACCAGCAATCCGGAAACCGGCCTGCCGACGCGCCACCACGTGCTGCAGCAGCTCAACACCGCACTCGCCCACCGCGATCAGGGCGGCGTGTTCTTCATCGAAGTGGCCAGCGCGCTGGGCCTGCGCGAACGCTATGGCTATGCCGCGTTTGAACGGCTGATGGTGCAGGCCGGGCAGCGCCTGGCCGAAGCCGGCCATCCGCACCTGCTGGCACGCCTGAACGACAACAGCTTCCTGCTGCTGGCCCGCAGCGCCGACGAGGACGCCCTTGACAGCATCGCTGCCAGCCTGCGCGAGCAGCTGTCGGCACGTGCCTTCGTGATCCGCGACGACGAATCCGTGCACCTGCGCGGCGTAGTTGGCTACGCACCGCTGTCACCGGGCTTCGACGATGCCAACAGTGCGTTGGAAGCCGTCGAGCGCACCACCCTGCAGGCGCGCCTGCTCAGCGCCGGGGTGGCCGGCCATGTGCACCGGCAGGCAGTCACCGAACAGGAACACCTGGCGCTGCTGGAAGGACAGCTGGAACTGGCCTATCAGCCGATCGTCGCTGTTGCCGGCGGCAACACCGCGCAGTACCAGTTACTGTTGCGCCTTCGCCAGGCCGACGGCACCGTGCTGGCGGCCGGGCAGGTAATCCCGGCCGCGGAAGCCGCAGGCCGCATCGCCGATCTCGATCAGCAGGTGATGGACCACGCGCTGGGGCTGCTGGACCTGTACCGCCACGCGACGCAGCCACTGAACCTGTTCGTCTCGCAGTCGCTGCGCACCCTGCAGCGCGACGCCTTCGCCGACTGGCTGCTGGAATCACTGCAGCAGCGCGACCTGCCGGGCAGTGCACTGGTGATCGACGTGCGCCTGCCGGACGCACTGATCCACACCGTGCCGCTGCAGCAGTTCTGCCAGCGCATGGCCAGTGCCGGGGTGCGCTTCTGCCTGAGCCAGTTCGAACCCAGCGGCGAGGCCGATGCCCTGCTGAACCAGCTGCCGCTGTCGTTCGTGCGCATGGCTGCGCGCTTTTCCAGCAGCCACGCCAATCCGGCCACGCGCGAGGAGCTGCGCAAGGCGATCGATCAGGCCCATGCCGCCGGGCTGCAGATCATCGGCCAGCAGATCGAGGATCCGCAGGCTGCGGCGGCGATGTGGGTTGGCGGCGTCGACTACATCCAGGGCAACATGGTGCAGTCGGCCGGCAGCGACCTGAACTTCGACTTCCACAACGCGGTGCTCTGACGTGCCGCTGTGGGGCGTGCTGCTGGTTGCCCTCGCCGCGGCCACCATCGCGCTGATGGTGCTGGGCCTGCGGCTTCGTGCGCGCGACCGTGCGCTGGCGCAGCTGCAGCGCACGCACGGCGCGCTGGCCGCTGAACGGGACCAGCTACGCCATACCACTGAACGCCAGGGCCAGCTGGAACAACAGCTGCTGCAGGCCAAGCAGGCCGCCGAGGCGGCCGTGCTTGCCAAGGGCGAGTTTCTGGCCACGATGAGCCACGAGATCCGCACCCCGCTCAATGGCATCCTGCCGATGCTGGAGCTGATCGCACGCGGGCCACTGGGCGAGGACCAGCGGCAGATGCTGGCCACCGCCTCGGCCAGCTCGCAGCAGCTGCTGCGCATCGTCGACGACATCCTCGACTACTCCCGGCTGGAAGCACAGGCGCTGGAGCTGGAAATCACCAGCTTCAACCTCCGCGATCTGCTCGACGGCGTGGTGCAGCTGATGCAGCGCGCCGCCGACGCCAAGGGCCTGGCACTGGGCCTGCAGCTGGATCCATCGGTGCGCCTGCCGGTGCGCGGCGACCCGGTGCGCCTGCGCCAGGTGCTGAGCAACCTGCTGGCCAATGCGATCAAGTTCACCGCCCGCGGCCAGGTGCAGCTGCGTGTGCTGCGCCTGGGCGAAGGTGCCGCGCAGCACCAGCTGCGCTTCGAGATCATCGATACCGGCATCGGCATCGACGACGCGCTGCAGGCACGCCTGTTCCAGTCTTTCAGCCAGGCCGACGCATCCACCACGCGCATCTACGGCGGCACCGGCCTGGGCCTGGCCATCTGCAAGCGCATCATCGACCTGATGCACGGGCGTATTGGTGTGCAGTCCACGCCCGGCCAGGGTGCTACGTTCTGGTTCGAGATCCCGCTGCTGAAGGTTCCTGGCGACCTGCCGGCGATGACGCGCGCGCCGGCACCGCTGCTGCTGTTCAGTGCCGATGCAACGCTGCAGGCACGCATCGAGCGCATCGCTGCCCACCATGGACTGCAGGTGCAGGTGCTGGCGCAACTGGACAGCGTGGTCGAGCGCCTGCGCGCTCCGGCGCGGCCCGGAAAACCGGCACCCGCCTGGCTGCTGGTCGATGCGCGCGCACGCCGCAACGGCGAGGCCACGCTGCAGCTCGCACTGGGGGAACGCGGCGACGACGACGCACTGCAGGTACTGTGGCTGCAGGAGGATGCGATTGCGCGACGCCCCCGCCAGCGCCAGCTGCCCTCCCACTTCGACGACGCCGCCCTGCATGCACTGCTGGCGGCACCGGTCGCCTCTGCCCGCCCCGCTGCGCTGCTGGCCAGCGCGGAACACGAGCAACCGACTGCCACGCTGCCGCCGCTGCATCTGCGCGTGCTGGTGGTGGAGGACAATACGGTGAACCGGATGGTGGCCGAGCAGCTGCTGCGGGTGTTCCAGTGCGAGGTGCGCAACGCCGCCGATGGCGAACAGGCCCTGGCCGCCCTTCGCGAAGGCGGGCTGGACATCGTGCTGATGGATTGCCAGATGCCGGTGCTGGACGGCTACGCCGCCACGCACCGCTGGCGCGCCGAAGAAGCGGAAACCGGGCGTGCGCGACTGCCGATCATCGCGATGACCGCCAATGCGATGGCCGGCGACCGCGAGCGCTGCCTGCAGGCCGGCATGGACGATTACCTGTCCAAGCCGATCGCGCGTGCAACGCTGCATGCGCTGCTGCAGCGCTGGGGTGGCGGTAAAGCCGCGGCACCTGCACGGCCTTCTGTGGAGCCGGGTGATGCTCGCCTGACGGCCAATTGCAGTCGCACGCCATCAGCCGAGCATGGCGCGGCTCTACCGAATCCGGAAAAGCAGGTGGCGCCAGCACCACAACCGGTGCTCGACCGCGATGTGCTGGATGAACTGCATGCGGTGATCGGCGATGCTGCCACCCAGATCGTCACGGTATTTCTTGAAGATGCGCCGGCGATGGTGCAGCAGTTGCAGCTGGCCGCGCGGAACAGCGATGAACCGCGCATGCAGGCCGTCGCGCACAGCCTGAAATCATCAAGCGCGAACGTGGGGGCGTTGTCGCTGTCGGCGATCGCGCAGCGGATCGAGCACGAGACCCGTAGTGGCAGCCTGCAGCGCCCCGCAGTGGCGGTGGCGCTGCTGGTTGCGGAATTCGCCCGGGCGCGCGTTGCACTGACGGGCTACCTGGCACAGCATCGCGCCGGCCAGGACCGCTGATTCACTCTTCCAGCTTGCTCAGCAGGTACTTCGGCTCGCCGATGCGCTCGATAAGGTCGAGCTGGGTTTCCAGCCAGTCGATGTGCTCTTCCTCCGAGTCGAGGATCTTCACGAACAGCTGGCGGCTGACATAGTCGCCGACCGAATCGGAATAGGCCACCGCCTCGCGCAGGGTGACCACGCCATCGCGTTCCAGCGACAGGTCGCACTGCAGGATTTCGGTCGGGTTCTCGCCGATGCGCAGCTTGCCCAGCGCCTGGAAGTTCGGCAGGCCTTCGAGGAACAGGATGCGGTCGGCGAGCATGTCGGCATGCTTCATTTCGTCGATCGATTCCTTGTACTCGTGTTCGGCCAGTTCCTTGATGCCCCAGTTCTTCAGCATCTTGGCGTGCAGGAAGTACTGGTTGATCGCGGTCAGCTCGTTGTAGAGGACCTTGTTGAGGAATTCGATGACCTTGGTGTCGCCCTTCATGGGGATGCTCCTGCACGCTGAAAACGCAGGCACTGTAACGCCTTGCGTGCGGTGGTGAAGGAACGCGAATCGTGCGCATTGGCCTGCGCGGTTGCTGGTGAAGGACGCGAAAGCGCGGCGTCAACAGGCCGCGAGGAAACGATCAGGCGACCTGGGCGAGGCCCAATACCGGCAGCGGCAGATCGTGCGTCGCGCGTGCCTTTGCCAGCAGGTCGCCGGCCATGTCCAGGCACGAACCGCAGGTGGCACCGCAACCGGTACGCATGGTCAGTTCCGCCACCGTGCTGACGCCATGGCTGGCGGCTTCGCGGATCTGGTGGTCGGTAACTCCGTTGCAGATGCAGACGTACACAGGCGGGGACCGGGCTGACAGGCCAGAAGCGGCCTGTTGCGTATTCCAATGGAAACGAGAATGGTTGTCAATCAGAGAACTGAACCATTCTCGATACCGTTCAGAGTCGGATTGACCGGCCCGGCGGGCAGCCAGGTCCTGCTGGAAACAGCCGGCGGGGACGCGTTGTGACGGATCGGCCCACAGCCTGCGTGGCCTCCCATTCAAACCGCCCCGGACTCCCCCTTGGCCTTGCGCGGCCAGTAGCCGCCGCGCTTGGGCGTGCGCTTCCGGGGCCTGTCGTGGCCGGCTGCGTGGCCCGGCATCCAGGCCTCGGCGGCACTCTTGGGCATGGCGCTGACGCCCTGGCCGGCCACCCCACGCGCCAACGGCGCCAGGTGTCGCAGCGCGCGCGCATAGACGCCACGCTTGAACATCACCACGTGCTCCACCGGGTACCAGAAGTCCACCCACCGCCAGTGGTCGAACTCGGGCGAGTCGGTATGGTCCAGCTGCACATGCGATTCATCGCCGGTCAGGCGCAGCAGGAACCAGACCTGCTTCTGCCCGATGCAGACCTGCCGCTCATTGCGGCGGATGGCCCGTGCCGGCAGCTTGTAGCGCAGCCAGCCGGGCGTCGCCCCGAGCACTTCCACGTGCTCAGGCAGCAGGCCGGTCTCTTCCTGCAGTTCACGATACATGGCCTCGACAGGCGTCTCGTCGGTGTTCATGCCACCCTGCGGGAACTGCCAGCCGTCCCGGCGCACGCGTCGTGCCCAGAACACCTGGCCGTCCTGCCGCATCAGCACGATGCCGACGTTCGGTCGATAGCCGTCCGGATCGATCACGATGCGGACTCCTAAGAAAATCTACTGGTCGGGACTATCCCATGCCCTCTGTCGGCCCACAAGCACGGCACAAAAGTGTTGACAGGGCCGATACACATCCGCAGAATAGCGGGCTCACCAAGGCTATGTAGCTCAGCCGGTTAGAGCACAGCACTCATAATGCTGGGGTCGGTGGTTCGAGTCCACCCATAGCCACCACATTGAAAATCAAGTTGTTTTTCAGTGTGAAAAGTGAGAGAATAGTTCCACGTTTTGCCCCGTCGCCAAGCGGTAAGGCACCTGACTCTGACTCAGGCATTCGGTGGTTCGAATCCATCCGGGGCAGCCAAACAAAAAAGAAAAAAGCCTGATCGAAAGATCAGGCTTTTTTCTTTTTTGTTTTGGTCGCGCATCCCCACCTTATCCCCGCGCCTGTCGGCGCGCCCCCCCTTGAACATCAAGGGGGCTCTCCTCCAGAGAGGGGTCCGGGGTCGGATCCTTTTCCCAAGGAAAGGGCTCTGACCCCACCCCTTCCGAGATGCGAAACCATGGGTAGTGCCGGCCGCTGGCCGGCAACCCGGAAATGCATCCCCCCCGAAACGACAAAAGCCCGGCCGAAGCCGGGCTTTTGCTTTCCCATCCAGCGGGCTCCCGAAGGAGCCCAACCAGGCGCGGTAGATCAGCGCTTGGAGAACTGGGTGGCGCGGCGGGCCTTGTGCAGACCAACCTTCTTACGCTCGACTTCACGGGCGTCACGGGTCATGAAGCCAGCCTTGCGCAGCTCGGACTTCAGGGTTTCGTCGTACTCGACCAGAGCACGGGCGATGCCCAGACGGATCGCACCGGCCTGGCCGGTGGTGCCGCCGCCAGCGGCGGTGACCAGGATGTCAAAGCTTTCGGTGTTCTTGGTCAGCTCGAGCGGCTGGCGCACGATCATGCGCGCGGTCTCACGACCAAAGAACTCGTCCAGCGGACGACCGTTGACGGTGATGTTGCCCGAACCCTTGCGCAGGAACACGCGAGCGGTGGAGGACTTGCGGCGGCCAGTGCCGTAGTTTTGAGTGATAGCCATGATTAGATATCCAGAACCTGCGGCTGCTGTGCGGCGTGCGGATGCTCAGTGCCGGCGTAGACCTTGAGCTTGCGGTACATCTGGCGACCCAGCGGGCCCTTCGGCAGCATGCCCTTGACGGCGATCTCGATCACGCGCTCCGGGTGGCGCTCCAGCGCCTGGGCCAGGGACTCGGTCTTCAGGTTGCCGATGTAACCGGTGAAACGGTGATACATCTTGTCCTGCAGCTTCTTGCCGGTGACGGCAATCTTTTCTGCATTGATGACGACCAGGTAGTCGCCGGTATCAACGTGCGGGGTGTAGACCGGCTTGTGCTTGCCACGCAGACGGCGGGCCAGCTCGGTGGCGAGACGGCCCAGGGTCTTGCCCTCGGCGTCGACGAGGTACCAGTCGCGCTGGACGGTCTCGTTCTTGGCAGTGAAAGTGCTCATGAAGAACTCTATGTTAGGTCGGGCTCATTGCGGCGAACGGCTCGCCGGAACTCTGCCACGCGTTGTGAAAGGTGAAGCGTAAGAGGCGGGATTATACGCGGGTCAAGCTCCCGGTGCAAGCCGGTCATGTCCCGGGTTGGCAGGGGGCCGGAGCCGGGGGAGAATCGAGGGGTCTTCCGTCCCACCGCGTGCCGCCATGACCGTGCTCCGCCAGACCACACCGCTGGACCACCTGCTGACCGAAGCGCAGCGCGCCTTGGACACGGTGTTCGGCAACCCGCCGGCGGCCCGCCCCTACCCGGCCGCGGACACCAGCGAGCCGGGCATGGACAACGCTGAACGCCGCCACGCGGCCGGGCTGATGCGGATCAACCACGTCGGCGAAGTCTGCGCACAGGGCCTGTATTTCGGCCAAGCCGCCGTGGCCCGTGACCCTGCCACGCGTGAACACCTGCTGGAAGCGGCCCAGGAAGAGACCGACCACCTGGCGTGGTGCGCCACCCGGCTGGGCGAGCTGGGCAGCCGCCCGAGCCTGTTCAACCCGTTGTGGTACGCCGGCAGCTACACCATCGGCACCCTGGCCGGGCTGCGCGGCGACGGCTGGAACCTCGGTTTCGTGGTCGAAACCGAGCGCCAGGTGGAAGCCCATCTGGACGAGCACCTGGTCGACCTACCGGCCGGCGACCTGCGCAGCCGTGCGGTCATCCAGGTGATGAAGGAAGACGAAGCCCGCCATGCGGAGCATGCCGAGCAGGCCGGCGCACGCCGCCTGCCGTTCCCGATCCCGGGCGTGATGGCGCTGGCCTCCAGGGTGATGAAGACCATCGCCTACCGCATTTGAAGGGTCGCCCGCACCAACGGTGCGGGCCTATCAGGAGGTGCGGGGGGCGACGGTGGGGCCCGACCGTTGGTCGGGCCATCCATCAGTTGGGCGACACCAGCTTCAAGCCGATCACGCCGGCCACGATCAGGCCCACGCAGGCCAGGCGGGCCGGCGACGCACTGTCATTGAACAGGTGGATGCCGAGCACAGCCACGCCCATGGCACCGATGCCGGTCCAGATCGCATAGGCGGTGCCGACCGGGATGCTCTTCATCGCCTGGCTCATCAGGTACAGGCTGATCAGGGCCGATACCACCGTGGCAACGGTGGGCAGGGGTTTGCTGAAGCCTTCGGAGTACTTCATTCCGAGGGCGAAACCGATCTCGAACAGGCCGGCCAGCAGCAGGTAGATCCAGGGCATGGGTGGGGGCTCCTTACCTTTCTTGAGAAAAACGAAACGGCCCGGTGTTTTCACACCGGGCCGTGGGTCGGTACATCACCGTGGAACTGTAACGTGTGCGGGGCACTGGTTCCACGGGGCGGGTCGTCCCGCCTGGGTGGCGATGCCTGCGGGCATCGCACATGGGGCTTACTCGGACAGGTTCCGGCCGTGGAACAGCTCTTCGATCTCGCGCTTGAGCAGCGCTTCGATCTTCATGCGTTCCTTGAACGACAGGTTCTTGGCCTTTTCCTCGAACAGGTACTGGTCCAGGTCGAAGTCCTTCAGGTGCATCTTCGTGTGGAAGATGTTCTCCTGGTAGACGTTGACGTCGAACATCTCGTAACGCGACTTGATGTTCTTGGCCAGGAAGTTCTGGATCGAGTTGATCTTGTGGTCGATGAAGTGCTTCTTGCCCTTCACATCGCGGGTGAAGCCACGGACGCGGTAGTCCATGATCACGATGTCCGACTCGAGGCTCTCGATCAGGTAGTTCAGGGCCTTCAGCGGGGAAATGACGCCACAGGTGGCCACGTCGATGTCCGCGCGGAACGTGGCGATACCTTCCTGCGGATGGGTTTCCGGGTAGGTATGGACCGTGATGTGGCTCTTGTCCATGTGCGCGACCACGGCGTCGGAGATCAGCTCCTTGCCGGCCAGCTTCTTGTCGATCACCGGTTCTTCGGAGATCAGGATGGTCACCGAGGCACCCTGCGGATCGTAGTCCTGGCGGGCCACGTTCAGGATGTTGGCGCCGATGATCTCGGCGACATCGGTCAAGATCTGAGTCAGCCTGTCGGCGTTGTACTCTTCATCGATGTATTCAATGTAACGCTGACGCTCCTCTTCGGTGCGCGCGTAACACACGTCATAGATGTTGAAGCTCAGCGCCTTGGTGAGGTTGTTGAAACCCTGCAGCCTCAGGCGAGGCAACGGCTTGACCACGGCGGTCGATTCCTGTGTAAGAAGGGAAAGGGGGAATTATGGGGCAAACTGCCCCCGGGGGGAACGTGAAGACGCAAGAGTTCTGGCACACTGTTTGCCCTTAACAATTGCGCTGGTTAAGCTCCGCTATCGACCCCGTGAATCCGTTCATGCGCAGAGGGAGCGCTCCTATCGTGTCAACCGTGCGCCTAGCTAGCAGTCCACTGGCCCTGGATATCGCCACAATCGATCGTTTCCTGGCGCACAGCCACAGGCGGCGATATCCCACCCGTACCGACGTCTTCCGGCCCGGAGACCCGGCGGGAACCCTGTATTACGTCATCAGCGGCTCGGTTTCGATCATGGCCGAGGAAGATGACGATCGCGAGCTTGTGCTGGGCTACTTCGGTGCCGGCGAGTTCGTCGGCGAGATGGGCCTGTTCGTCGAATCGGACCGCCGCGAGGTGATCCTGCGGACCCGTACCGCCTGCGAGCTGGCTGAAATCAGCTACGAGCGCCTGCATCAGCTGTTCCTCGGCCCGCTGTCGGCCGATGCCCCGCGCCTGCTGTATGCGCTGGGCCAGCAGATTTCCAAGCGCCTGCTCGACACCAGCCGCAAGGCCAGCCGCCTGGCATTCCTGGACGTTACCGACCGGATCGTGCGCACCCTGCACGACCTGGCGCAGGAACCGGAGGCGATGAGCCACCCGCAGGGCAGCCAGCTGCGCGTCTCGCGACAGGAACTGGCGCGACTGGTCGGCTGCTCGCGCGAAATGGCCGGCCGCGTGTTGAAGAAGCTGCAGACCGACGGCCTGCTGCATGCCCGCGGCAAGACCGTGGTGCTGTACGGCACCCGTTGATTGCAAGGCAACCCAACGCTGCCGAGCCATCCTGTAGAGCCGAGCCGACGCTCGGCTGCGGTACGTCAAAGGCAGCCGCGCAAGGGCTCGGCTCTACACGGCCCCTGCGCGGCCCGCTGGGGTAGGCTCGGTACATGGAGCTGAGCAGCGAATTCTGGTGGTTCATTCTCATCGGCCTGGGCGCACAGCTGGTGGACGGTGCATTGGGCATGGCGTTCGGCCTGGTGTCCTCGTCGGTGATGCTCAGCATGGGCCTGCCCCCGGCACAGGTCAGCGCCAGCATCCACACCGCTGAAGTGTTCACCACTGGCGCCTCGGGGGTGTCGCACCTCGCAGCCGGAAATGTCGATAAACGCCTGTTCGTGCGCCTGGCCCTGCCCGGCGCAGTGGGCGGTGCCCTGGGCGCGTACGTGCTCACGCAGGTCCCGGGCGAGATCATCCGGCCACTGATCTACCTGTACCTGCTGGTGCTGGCGATCCTCATCCTGGCCCGCGCCGCTGGGCGCTGGATGCCCAAGGGCGAGATACGCCGGGTGCCGGTGCTGGGCTTCTTCGCCGGCCTGCTCGACGCCAGCGGCGGCGGTGGCTGGGGGCCGATCGCGACGTCCACCCTGCTCGCCCGCGGCGGCCAGGCGCGCACCACCATCGGAACAGTCAACGCAGCCGAGTTCGTGGTCACGTTGACGGTGTCAGCGACCTTCCTGTTGTCGATGGGCGTGCAGCATCTGCAGATCGTTGCCGGCCTGCTGATCGGCGGCATGATGGCCGCTCCGGTGGCGGCGATCCTGGTCAAGCGGGTGAAGGAGCGCTGGGTGCTGGTGGCCGTGGGCGTGCTGGTACTGGGCATCAGCCTGTTCCAGATCGGGCATGCGGTGTACGGGCACCTCTTCCGCTGAAGCATCCCCTGTAGAGCCGAGCCATGCTCGGCTGAGGACGCACGGATCCCGCAACGAAGAGCAGCCGAGCATGGCTCGGCTCTACAACAGGCGCGGGTCAGGCCTTGTCGCCGCCGCGATCCACGCATCCCCAGTTGAGGATGCGGGTGCCGGCCGGCAGCACGCGGCGGAAGAACGCCACCCGCCCCGGTTTCGGGTTCACCACCACCGGCGCCTTGGCCGCCAGCAGCAGCGGCAGGTCGGCGGTGCTGTCGGAATAGGCGATATCGATGTCGCCATAGCCGCGCTCGCGCAGCATGCGCATCTTCTCTTCGTTGTGGCAGTGACGGGTGGGACCGACGCCGCCCAGCCGCGGGCCGACCTCGGTGCCGATCACCGGTACGTCCTGATGGGCGACGAAGGCCAGGATCGCGCGGGCCAGCTCCGGCGGCGCGCCGGTGGCAACCACCACGCGATCGCCTTTGGTGCGGTGCGCGGCGAACACCTCCAGCGCCTGCGGCAGCAGCTTGGCGCGCATCTGCGCCTGGTTGCGCAGCACGTAGGCGTCGATCACCTTGTTGAAATCGCGCGCACGGTGCAGGCCGAAGCTGCCGATCCACACATAGACCGAGATGCCCGCGCGACGGGTCGGCAGCATCGCCACCATCGGCCCGGCAATCGGCGTGACCAGCAGCGCCGCCAGCATGCGCAACGGGTTGCGCTTGATCAGCGAGGCGAACAGGTGGGTACCCGAATCGCCGTCGTAGAGGGTGTGGTCGAAGTCGAAGACCACCAGCGGCGCATCCTCGCGCGGCGTCGGATAGTGCGTTGTCATGTTGCGAAGAATAGCTGACGCAGGCCCTCGCCCGGCTCTTCCACGCGCATGAAGGCCTCGCCGACCAGGAAGGCATGGATGCCTGCATCGCGCATCAGCGCCACGTCCTGCGGGCCGAGGATGCCGCTCTCGGTGACCAGCAGGCGGTCACGCGGCACCGCCTGCTGCATGTCCAGCGTGGTCTGCAGCGACACCTCGAAGGTGCGCAGGTTGCGGTTGTTGATGCCGATCATCGGCGCCGGCACCTGCAGGGCACGCTCCAGCTCGTCGATGTCGTGCACTTCCACCAGCACGTCCATGCCCAGCGACAACGCCAGTTCGGACAGCGTGGCCAGCTGGGTGTCGTCCAGCGCGGCGACGATCAGCAGGATGCAGTCGGCGCCCAGCACGCGCGCCTCGTACACCTGGTAGGCGTCGATCACGAAGTCCTTGCGCAGCACCGGCAGCGTGCAGGCTTCACGGGCCTGCTGCAGGTAGGTATCGGCGCCCTGGAAGAAGTCCACGTCGGTCAGCACCGACAGGCAGCTGGCACCACCGAACTCGTAGCTGACCGCGATATCGGCCGGCCGGAAATCGGGGCGGATGACGCCCTTGGACGGGCTGGCCTTCTTCACCTCGGCAATCACCGCCGGGTCGCCGTTGGCCACGGCCGCCTGCAACGCGCGTACGAAGCCACGTACCGGCGGGGCGCTGGCCACGGCGGCCTGCAGCTCCTCGAGCGGGCGCTGGGCGCGGCGCTGGGCCACTTCTTCGGCCTTGCGGGCCAGGATCGTCTGCAGGATGTCGCTCATCGTCTTCGATTCGGTGCGGGGGCGCTGAGGACGGCCATTATCGGCCATCGATGGGGTCAGGCTGAACCGCGCGCTCAGGCAACCAGCGCGCGGGTGGTCTCCACATACTGCTGCAGGCGCTGGCGGGCGCTGCCATTGGCGATGGCAGCGCGGGCGCGGGCCAGGCCATCACCGATGTCGCTGGCCACGCCGGCCACGTACAGCGCGGCGCCGGCATTGAGCGCGACGATGTCCAGCGCCGGGCCGGGCTCGTTGTCCAGCACCGCGCGCAGCATCTGGATGGACTGCTCCGGGCTGTCCACGCGCAGGTTACGGCTGGCCGACATGGCGATGCCGAAGTCCTCCGGGTGGATCTCGTACTCGCGCACCTTGCCGTCGCGCAACTCGCCCACCAGGGTGCCGGCGCCGAGCGAGATCTCATCCATGTTGTCGCGGCCCCAGACCACCATGGCGCGCTCGGTGCCCAGCTCGCGCAGCACGCGCGCCTGGATACCCACCAGATCAGGATGGAACACGCCCATCAGCACCGACGGCGCGCTGGCGGGGTTGGTCAGCGGACCGAGGATGTTGAAGATGGTGCGCACCCCCATCTCGCGGCGGACCGGCGCGACGACCTTCATCGACGGATGATGGATCGGCGCGAACATGAAGCCGATGCCGGTCTGCTCGATGGCAGCGGCCACCTGCGCTGGCTGCAGCTCGATGGCCGCGCCCAGCGCCTCGACCGCATCGGCGCTGCCGGACTTGGACGACACGCTGCGGTTGCCATGCTTGGCCACGCGCGCACCGGCCGCAGCCGCAACGAACATCGCGCAGGTGGAGATGTTGAAGGTGTGCGAGCCATCGCCACCGGTGCCGACGATGTCGACCAGGTGGGTGCTGTCGGCCACCGGCACCGCCAGCGCGAATTCGCGCATGACCGTGGCGGCGGCGGCGATCTCGTCGATGGTTTCCTTCTTCACCCGCAGGCCGGTGAGGATGGCGGCGGTCATCATCGGCGAGACATCACCGCGCATGATCTGCCGCATCAGGTCGACCATCTCGTCGAAAAAGATTTCGCGGTGCTCGATGGTGCGTTGCAGGGCTTCCTGGGGGGAGAAGCTCATGGGAATGCTCCTTGGATCAGGCCGCCGGGCGCTGCAGGAAATTGCGCAGCAGGGCGTGGCCGTGTTCGGTGAGGATGGACTCGGGGTGGAACTGCACGCCTTCCACCGGGAACTGGCGGTGGCGCAGGCCCATGATCTCTTCGATCGAGCCGTCCTCGTTCTCGGTCCAGGCGGTCACTTCCAGGCAGTCCGGCAGGCTGTTCTTGTCCACCACCAGCGAGTGGTAGCGGGTGGCCTGGTAGCGGTCCGGCAGGCCGGCGAACACGCCCTTGCCTTCATGGCGGATCGGCGAGGTCTTGCCGTGCATGATGTTGCCGGCGCGGATCACGGTGCCGCCGTAGACCTGGCCGATGCCCTGATGGCCCAGGCATACGCCGAGGATCGGCGTGGTCGGGCCCAGCCGCTGGATCAGCTCCAGCGACACGCCCGCTTCGTTGGGCGTGCACGGGCCGGGCGAGATGACGATGCGCTCGGGTTTCTGCGCGGCGATCTCGTCCACGCTCATCGCATCGTTGCGCACCACCTTCACCTCGGCGCCCAGCGTCTGCAGGTACTGCACGAGGTTGTAGGTGAAGCTGTCGTAGTTGTCGATCATCCACAACATGGTCAGGTTCCGTCGCTTATCAGGAAAATGGCGTACACGTTTTCGGTGTAGGTGATGGGGCCGGCTTCGACCGACTCGGGCAGGCGGGAGCCCGTGGTCTCGATGCTGTTCATCGGTGCCTCGGGCGCGGGCGGCGAAGGCGGCGTCACCAGATCCCCACTGCTCGGCCAACTGCCGGCCTGGATGCCATAAGCAAAGTTCGGCGCTACGTCGGAAATGCTGTACAGGCCGCGCAGCCGGGTGCCGTAGGCCTTGGCCAGGCCCTGCGCGGACTCGCGGGTCTGGGCCGCCGCCTCACCCTTGAGTTCGCGGCGCAGCGCCACTTCACCCGAATAGGTTGGCGCCAGGCTGCTGACCTGTACGTTCTCGTCGGCCTTCAACGCACCCAGCACATCCTGCATCGCCTTCACGCTGGCGAAGCTGGCGCGCAGCTGGCGCGACACGCGGGTGCCGATGAAGACCTGCCGGTTCTGCTCATAGCGCGTCGCCGGGCCGATCCGCAGGTTGTCCGCACGCACGCTGCCCTCCACCGCCTTGTGCTGCTTGAACAGCGCCAGCACGCGGGCCACGTTGCCCTGCACGCGGCGCCGCGCGGCGTCGGCGTCCATGTCGGTCTCTTCGATGTTCAACTGCAGGCCGAAGCGGTCGGGCGTCACCGTGCGGGTACCCTGCCCCTTCACCAGCAGGTGCGGCTGCGAGGGGATGGTGTTGGCCTGCGCCCACGCAGACGGGGCCATCGTGGCCAGCAGCGACGACCACAGCAATGCGCTCAGCAGCTTCATGCGGTACTCCTTGTCTTCAATGGGAACAGCGGAAGATGCCGCGGCGCAGGCCACGGCACGGGGAGCGTCACAGGCCCTTGGCGGCCTGGGCGACGGCGCGGAACAGCGCACGGCCCTTGTTCATCGTCTCGTCCCATTCCTTGTCCGGGTCCGAGTCGTAGACGATGCCGGCGCCGGCCTGCACGTACAGGCGGCCATCCTTGATGACCGCAGTGCGGATCGCGATCGCGGTATCGGCATCGCCGTGCCAGCCGATGTAGCCGATGCTGCCGGCGTAGACATTGCGCTTGATCGGTTCCAGTTCGCGGATCACTTCCAGCGCGCGGATCTTTGGCGCGCCGCTGACGGTGCCGGCCGGGAACGTGGCGCGCAGCACGTCGGCATAGCTCAGGCCCGGCTGCAGTTGGCCGGTCACTTCGCTGACGATGTGCATGACATGGCTGTAGCGTTCGATCACGAACTGCTCGCCCACTTCCACGGTACCGGCCCTGGAGACGCGCCCGGCATCGTTGCGGCCGAGGTCGATCAGCATCAGGTGCTCGGCACGTTCCTTCGGGTCGGCCAGCAGCTCGGCTTCCAGCGCCAGGTCCAGCTCGGGCGTGGCGCCACGCGGGCGGGTGCCGGCGATCGGGCGCACGGTCACTTCGCCATCCTGCAAACGCACCAGGATTTCCGGCGAGGAACCGACCACCTGCAGGTCGCCGACATCGAGGAAATACATGTACGGCGAGGGATTCAACGCGCGCAGCGCGCGGTACACATCCACCGGGCGCGCCTTGAACGGCACGCTCAGGCGCTGGCTGAGCACCACCTGGAAGATGTCACCGGCGCGGATGTATTCCTTGCTGCGCTGGACCGCATCGACGAAGCCTTCGCGGGTGAAGCCGGAGACGAAATCCGATTCGTCCAGCACGTCGCTGTTGAGCGGCGCCGGATAGCCGGCACCCGGCGCACGCAGCTTCGCAGTCAGGGCATCCAGGCGCGCCTGCGCCTGTTCGAAGGCACCGTCGACACGCGGGTCGGCGTGCACGATCAGGTACAGCCGGCCCTTGAGATTGTCGAATACCGCCAGCTCGTTGGAGTCCAGCAGCAGGATGTCCGGCGTGCCCAGCTCATCACGGCCAGCCGGCGGGGCCAGGCGCGGCTCGATGTAGCCGATGCATTCGAAGCCGAACCAGCCGACCAGGCCGCCGGTGAAGCCCGGCAGGCCTTCCAGCTTGGGCACCGAGTGGGCGCTGCGCAGCGCCTCGACTTCGGCGAAGGGATCGGCTACCTCGCGGGTGTCCACCACCTGGCCGTCTTCGCGCACGGTCAGCGTGTGGCCGTGGAAGGCATACACGCGGCGCGCCGGCAGGCCGATGATCGAGTAACGACCAAAGCGCTCGCCGCCTTCGACGGATTCAAACAGGTAGGTATTGGGGCCGTCGGCGAGCTTCAGATAGACCGAAAGCGGCGTGTCCAGGTCGGACAGCACTTCGCGGACGACGGGAATGTGGGTGTGGCCTTCAGCGGCCTGCTGCTGAAACTGAGCGTGCGAGTTCAAGACGACTTTCCTTCCGGGACACAGCGTTATGGGGGCGGACGACGGCAACGGGCCACCATCGCCACCAACGGCGTGCGGAAGAAAGAGTATGCGGGGTCGTCAGGCTGGACACCCTTTGACTGTATCGCAGGATCGGCGGGAGGGGAACCCCGCCCTCGCTACCCCATGCGTCGCGCCTGCTCCTGCGACTCCTCCACCTGCTGCTGGGCCAGCCCGGCGTCCAGGGCGGCGGCGCGGCCGGCGTTGAGGGCGTCGACCTGGGCCGTGCTCACGGCCAGCGGCTGGGCCATGCCCTGGGCCACCTCGACATGGGCATGGCGTCGGTGCGGGGCATTGAGGTCGGCGGTGTCGACAGCGAACACCCGGGCGCGGTCGTCACTGAGAACCACATGGGAGATGGACTGCAGGCCTTCGCGGTTGGCTTGGGCGGCCAGCGCACCGGCCAGCTGGTCGCTCTGCAGGTCGGGCACGCGGTTGTGGGCGCGGTCCAGGGCGTGGACGCCGGCCTGGGCGCCGAGGAACAGGCTATTGCCGGCGTGGGCAGGATGATCGATGCCGATCGCAGGTTTGCCAGGCTCCGTGGTGCTGCCGGCCTGTCGGCCGTCAGCGGCGGGCGCGATGCTCGCCTGCTGCCCGATCAGCGGTGCAGACCCCAACGCCCGCGAGTCCAGGCAGATGAACGGGCAGTTGATCAACTTCGACAACGCGATGGTCTACGCGGCGAAAATGGACGACCCGCGCTATCTCGATCTCTTACTGAAACACGGTGGTGATCCCAATACTCGCAACATCAACAATGAGACGTTGCTGCTGCAGGCGTTTCTCAGCGGAAATCAGTGGAAGAACGTGCAGGTTCTGGTCGAAAACGGGGCCGATGTAAACGAATCCAACTTAAGGAGCCTCGGGAGCGACACCGTCCTGAGCTGGTACACAGGAAGAGGTGGGTTCGACTACGCCTACTGGTTGCTGGAGCACGGCGCAGATCCCACCATCTCCCAGCCTGTACAGGAGGGATCGGGCAAGACTGCGCGTCAACTGATGGTCGAAGACATCTACTGGGAAATCACCACGCCCGACAACCTGCCCTGGCAGAAGAAGTGCCAACAGTGGTTGGCTGACCGCAACATCCCGCGCCCGCCGATGCCCGAACACATCCGCAGGAAGCGCGAGGCCTTCAAGTTCCCGAGCAGGGAAGAAGACATCCCCCTGCTGTAGCCCGCGCCTCAGCGGGCGGAGAGCAGCTCGCAATCCGCCGGCAGGTGCATGCGCACCCGGCCCGCAACGCAGTCGATGCGGAAACGCTGCGCCTGCACCGGCTCGCCGTCCAGGTTCAACGTCAGTGCCTGCGGCGCGTCGATCTGCAGCCACGGCAGCTGTGCGCGGTTCGCCACGCGCTCCAATGCCGCCTCCTTGCCACCGGTCAGCATCTGGCCCAGGGTTGCGGCGACCTCGCCGTCCAGTTCGGGTACCACGGTGAGGTCCAGCAGGCCGTCATCGATCAGCGCCTGCGGGCACAGCTGCTGGCCACCGCCGGCCTGGCGGCCGTTGCCGATGCCCAGGGCGATGAACCCGCCTTCCCAGGCGAAATCCGGACCGGTCAGGCGCGCGGTGATCGGCTCGATGCGGCCCAGCTTGGCGATGCCGGTGATGACATAAGCCAGCCCGCCCAGCATCTTCTTCAGGCCTGCATCAGTTTCCACGGTCACCTGGGTACCGAAGCCGCCGCTGGCTAGGTTGGCGCACCACCAGGTCCGCCCGTCGGCGTCCACGCGCAGCAGGTCCACAGCGCGCGCGGAGGCCTGCCCGATCAATGCAAAGGCCTGCTGGGGTTCGGTGGAAATACCGGCGGAAGTGGCGAAATCATTGGCCGTGCCCATCGGCACCAGCGCCAGCGAGGGCAGCGCCTCGGCCGGTTCATCGCGATGGGCCAGGGTTTCGGCCACGGCGCTGAGCGTGCCATCGCCGCCGGCGGCCACGATCACGTCCACGCCATGGTCGATGGCTTCGGCCACGTAACGCTCAGCGTCGCCCTCTTCCCAGGTCACCCGCACTTCCAGCTGTACGCCCTGCTGCCGCCAATGGCCGACGGCACTGCGCAGGTCGTCATCGCCTGCGGATTTGCCGTTGAGGATCATGCGCCAGCGCGGGGTGGTCATGCAGTGCTTCCGGGAGGGGGGACGCCCAAGGCTAGCAGCGCCCGATGTCGGGTCTGGTGAAGCCGGTGAAGCCGTTCAGCCGAGCGGGATGACCGCGACCCTCAAGGGCCGCTCCTCGGTGTACATCGGGCCGTCTGCGTTGGCACCGGCTGCGTCGATGCCATCGCGGTCTTCAAGACACAGGCATCGAGGGTTGTTCCAATCGTCGACCACGATGGCCTGCACAATGCTGCGGACATCCGTCGTTGCCACATGGTGGCAGCCGAATGGCAGATGCCCGTGCTGGGAAGACACCAGGCTGAGGCGCAGCTGGCGCACCATGGCGTCGTGCCAGCAGTAGAACGTCATGGCGTGGCCTGCGACCTGCGCGGCGCGGTACGCGGCAACCCGGTGAACGAAGGCTACGACTGGTGCAACGTCCAGAAAGGTGTCTGGCGGTGGGGAGAACGCGCAGAGATTCCCTCGTGCCTCCGCAGTGATGCAGCCAGGGTCGATGACCAGTGCATCTTCTGCCGCAAACTGAAACCAGGATTCAAGCAGCGCAACAACATCCGCATCATTTTCCATCGCTCCATTCTAGTGCCCGTGCACGGCTCGCCGCAGGGGCATTGGCGACACCCTGTCATCAGGCTGTCACCGATGGCCCGGAGAATGGAAGGCCATAGCAGGGATGATGGATGGAGGCAGGATCAGCCTCCCACGCATGCAGCAAAGCCGCGCCGGGGATTGGCGCGGCTTTTTTTTTGGGGGTGCACAGGCAGTGCGAACCGCACCCACCGGGTTGCGGTTCGCACCCACCACAACCGGTTGAGGTGTGGACCCGGTAGAGCCACGCCATGCGTGGCTGCCCTACGCCTCACCCGTTGGCGAAATCGTGCAGCGCCCGGCCCTGCAGCCGGTACACGGTCCACTCGTCCTGCGGCGTGGCACCGGCGGCGGTGTAGAACTCGATGGCCGGGGTATTCCAGTCCAGCACCGACCATTCGAAACGGCCGCAACCCTCGGCCACGGCCTGGCGTGCGATGTACTTCAGCAACGCTTTGCCGGCACCGGCACCGCGCTTTTCCTGGCTGACGTACAGGTCTTCCAGGTAGATGCCCTTGCGGCCCAGCCAGGTGGAGTAGTTGTAGAAGTACACCGCATAGCCGATGGCCTCGCCGTCGGCCTCGCAGATCAGCGCGCGGGCGGTGGCGTCGGCGCCGAACAGGCTCTCGGCGATGCCGATCTCATCGGTCTGCACCGAATGCTCGGCCTTCTCGTAGATCGCCAGCTCGCGGATGAAATGCAGGATCAGGCCAGCATCGGCCACGGTGGCCGGGCGGATGTTCAACACGGCCACCGTACTCATGGCTCAGCCCCGTGCCGCAGCGACGTTCGCGCGCATCTGCGCGATCACGTCCTGGTAGCTGGTCTTGGCGTTGAAGATGGCCGAACCGGCAACGAAGGTGTCGGCGCCGGCGGCAGCGATCTCACCGATGTTGTCGGCCTTCACGCCACCGTCGATCTCCAGGCGGATGTCCTTGCCGCTGGCATCGATCATCTTGCGCACCACCTTCAGCTTGTCCAGCGCCGAGGGGATGAAGGCCTGGCCGCCGAAGCCCGGGTTGACCGACATCAGCAGCACCAGGTCCAGGTCATCCAGCACCCAGTCGAGGATGTCCACCGGGGTGGCCGGATTGAGCACGATGCCCGGCTTGCAGCCCAGTGAGCGGATCAGCTGGATGGTGCGGTGCACGTGGCGGCTGGCCTCCGGGTGGAAGCTGATGTAGGTGGCACCGGCCTCGGCGAAGTCCGGGATGATGCGGTCCACCGGCTCGACCATCAGATGCACGTCGATCGGCGCGGTGACGCCGTGCTTGCGCAGGGCCTGGCAGACCATCGGGCCGATGGTCAGGTTCGGCACGTAGTGGTTGTCCATCACGTCGAAGTGGACCCAGTCCGCACCGGCAGCGAGGACATTGTCGACTTCCTCGCCGAGGCGGGCGAAGTTGGCGGACAGGATGGAGGGGGCGATGAGGCAGTGGGACATGGCCGGGCCTTGCAACGAGGGGAAAGTGGGTCAGCGCTTGCGCAGGGTCTTGATGCGGTCGTAGGCGGCATTGATCCGCCGCGACTTCTGCTCGGCCTGCTGCTGCAGCTCGGGGGCGGCGCCGCCAAGCCTGTCGGGGTGGTACTGCGAGATCAGCTTGCGGTAGGCGCGCTCGATCTCGGCATCGGTGGCCTCGGAGGTCAGCCCCAGCTCCCGGTACGGGTTCTCCTTGTTCAGGCGGAACCAGTCCGAATCGAAGGCGTGGCCAATCAGCAGGCCGACCACCGCGCCGAACAGCGGATTGGGCCGGAACAGCAGGGCGCCGGCGATGAATCCGAGCAGTTTTCCGTACCAGCGCATGGCGCTCCGGGGTGGTCCGACGAAATGGACGCTCATTTTACGTCACAGCGGGCCCGGACGGCTTTACACTAGGCCGCCCGCTGGTCAGCGGGCCCGCCGGGTCCGTTGGGCAGCAGCCGTATCGACAACGCCCCAGGAGTGCCCGTGCCAACCACGCTGTTGCAATCCGATCTCCCCGGCCTGCCCTTGCGCCATCGCGGCAAGGTGCGTGATGTGTTCGATATCCCGCGCGAGCGGCTGCCAGCCGGAACCCCGCCGGGCGACTACCTGCTGATGGTCGCCACCGATCGCCTGTCGGCGTTCGACGTGGTCCTGCCCGACCCGATCCCGGGCAAGGGCGAGATGCTCTGCCAGGTCTCCAACTTCTGGTTCGCCAAGACCGCGCACCTGATGCCCAACCACCTGACCGGCATCGACGTGGCCAGCGTGCTGCCCGAAGGCGTGGACCCGGCGCTGTACGCCAAGCGCGCGGTGGTCACCCGCAAGCTGAAGCCGGTGCCGGTGGAAGCGATCGCCCGCGGCTACCTGATCGGCAGCGGCTGGAAGGATTACCAGCGCACCGGCAAGGTCAGCGGCATCGACCTGCCCGACGGCCTGCGCCAGGCCGAACAGCTGCCCGAGCCGATCTTCACACCCTCGACCAAGGCCGCGGTCGGCGACCATGACGAGAACATCGATTTCGACGCGATGGTGAAGCAGGTCGGTGCGGAACTGGCCGAGCGGGTGCGCGACGCCACCCTGCGCATCTACAAGTTCGCCGCCGATTACGCCCGCGAGCGCGGCATCCTCCTGGCCGACACCAAGTTCGAGTTCGGTACCGACGCCGATGGCCGGCTGTACATCATGGACGAGATGCTGACGCCGGATTCCTCGCGTTACTGGCCGGCCGACGAGTACGAAGTGGGCACCAGCCCGCCGAGCTACGACAAGCAGTTCGTGCGCGATTACCTGGAGACGCTGGACTGGGGCAAGACCGCCCCGGGTCCGAACATCCCGGCCGACATCATCGAGCGCACCCGCGCCAAGTACGCCGAGGCGCTGCAGCGCCTGGCCGGGATCAGCGTCGACTGATCCGCCTGCGCCCCTGGCCGGAAAGGCTGGGGGCGCGTTCGGTAGTGCCGGCCGCTGGCCGGCGCTTCGGTGAACCTGCAGCGAGGCATGGCCTGGTCCTGGTAGTGCCGGCCGCTGGCCGGCGACGTCGCGAACTCGGCTATGCTCTGGTTTGCCGGCCAGCGGCCGGCACTACCGTTGTCCGAGGAAGCGACGCAGCATGCAGACATCCACCGAGCTTGCGCGGCCGATCGACCGCTATTTCGCCAGCTACTCCGACGACCACCGCAACGTGATCAACCAGCGCATCCACGTGGTGGCGGTGCCGGCGATCCTGTGGTCGGTGGTGGCCCTGCTGTGGTGCCTGCCGCCGCTGATCACCTGGTTCCAGTACGGCATCTGGTCGGCGTTCGCGATGTTCAGCGCCTGGTGCTTCTACAACAAGCTGTCGCGCCCCTTGGGCATCGGCATGCTCGTCCAGTTCTTCGTATTCGGCTGCCTGTGCCGCCTGCTGGAGGCCGAGATCGGCCTGCATGCGCTGCGCTGGCTGGCGGTGGGCGTGTTCGTGGTGGCCTGGATCGCGCAGTTCATCGGCCACACGTTCGAGGGTCGCAAGCCCAGCTTCCTGACCGACCTGACCTACCTGCTGATCGGCCCGGCCTGGGTGATGGCCAAGTTCTATCGCAAGCTCGACTGGCGCTACTGATCGCCGGCGGCCGACAGCGGCCGTCGTTTCCTGAACGGGCGAATTCCATCACCCACACTCCACGGCGGCCCTGCCAGCCTGCGCCGGTGACCCGCTCCCCGCCTCCCGTCCGTTGACGGCAGCCCCTGTGCGACAGGGCCTGCGGTCTCCCTGCGTGGGCGTAGGGTGTCCCCCGAAGGCAACCGGGAGGGACCGCAGGAACGTGAGGTTGCGCCGCAGAAAAAATGAATCAGCGAACGTTACATGCAATTGATCGCTGTTTGATGGGTTTCGGCGACATTTCGCAGCCTGTTATTCTCCCTGACCTGCTCGTGAATCATGGATTCCCTGCATGCTCTCCAGCCTGCCCCTGCTGCTGGCCCTGCCGTTCCTGATGGCAGCGGCTGTTGCGGCCTTCCCCCGTAGTTCGCGCTCGACTGCTGCCTGGCTGGCGGCACTGGCGCCGTTGGGCGGGCTGGCCATCCTCGGCTGGCTGACCCCGGCGGTGCTCGATGGCCAGGTGGTCCGCACCCTGGTCCCCTGGCTTCCACAGATCGGCCTGGACTTCACCCTGCGCCTGGACGGGCTGGCCTGGATGTTCGCCGGGCTGGTGCTGGGCATCGGCGCCCTGGTGGTGCTGTATGCGCGCTACTACCTCAGCCAGCAGGACAACGCGCACCGCTTCTACTGCTACCTGCTGCTGTTCATGGGCGCGATGCTGGGGATGGTGCTGTCGGGCAACCTGCTGTTGCTGATGATCTTCTGGGAAATGACCAGCATCAGCTCGTTCCTGCTGATCGGCTTCTGGTCGCACCGCCAGGACGCACGCGAAGGCGCGCGCATGGCGCTGGTGATCACCGGCGGCGGCGGCCTGGCCCTGCTCGGTGGCGTGCTGTTGATCGGCCGTATCGTCGGCAGCTTCGACCTGGATGTGGTGCTGGCCGCCGGCGAGCAGATCCGCGCCAGCACGCTGTATCCGTACGCCCTGTTCCTGGTGCTGGCCGGCATCTTCACCAAGAGCGCGCAGTTCCCGTTCCACTTCTGGCTGCCGCACGCGATGGCGGCGCCGACCCCGGTCTCGGCCTACCTGCACTCGGCCACCATGGTGAAGGCCGGCGTGTTCCTGCTGGCGCGGCTGCATCCGGCGCTGGCCGGCAGCGACCTGTTCTTCTACACGGTCAGCGGCATCGGCGCGATCACCCTGTTGATCGGGGCCTGGAACGCGATCTTCCAGCACGACCTGAAGGGCCTGCTGGCGTACTCGACCATTTCCCACCTGGGCCTGATCACCCTGCTGTTCGGCCTGTCCACGCCGATGGCGGTGGTCGCCGGCGTGTTCCACATCCTCAACCACGCCACCTTCAAGGCCTCGCTGTTCATGGCCGCCGGCATCATCGACCACGAAACCGGCACCCGCGACATGCGCAAGCTGGGGGGGCTGCGCAGGCTGATGCCGTTCACCAGCGCGCTGGCGATCATCGCCTCGCTGGCGATGGCCGGGATCCCGCTGCTCAACGGCTTCCTGTCCAAGGAAATGCTGTTCGCCGAAGCGATTACGGCCGGCGGCCCGGGCATCATGCGCACGGCGGTGTCGATCGCTGCGTTGCTGGCAGGCGTGTTCGGCGTGGCGTACAGCCTGCGCTTCGTGCACGACACCTTCTTCGGCGCTGGCCCGCACGACCTGGACCGCGTGCCCCACGAGCCGCCGCGCTGGATGAAGGTGCCGGTGGAGCTGCTGGTGGTGATCTGTGTGGCGGTGGGCGTGGCACCCGCACTGACCGTCGCGCCGGTGCTGCACGCCGCTGCGGCCTCGATCCTCGGCACCGCCATGCCCGAATACAGCCTGGCGGTGTGGCACGGCTTCAACCTGCCGCTAGCGATGAGCGCGATCGGCGTGGTCGGTGGCGTGGCGCTGTACTTCGGCCTGCGCAGGCTGATCAACCTGCATGCCGTGACCAATGTCAGCACGGGCCGCAATGTGTTCCACGCCCAGCTGGACGCCGTGTCCGCGCTGGCCATGCGCCTGACCAGCGGCATCGCCAATGGCAGCCTGCAGCGCATGCTGCTGGGCCTGGTGCTGGTGGCGATCGTGGTTGCCGCTGCGCCGTTCGTGGCCAACCCAGCCTCGCCGAACTGGACCGCGCCGCAGCCGATTCCGCTGCTGGGCTGGGCCCTGTGGCTGGTGATGATGGCCTGCGCGGTCGCCACCCTGCGCATCTACAAGCAGCGCCTGCTGGCGGTGCTGCTGGTCGGCGGCGTCGGCCTGATGGTAGCGCTGACCTTCGTGTTCCTGTCCGCGCCCGACCTGGCCCTCACCCAGCTGCTGGTGGAGATGGTGACGCTGGTGCTGATGCTGCTGGGCATGAACTACCTGCCTGCGCAGTCCGGCCCGGAGCGGCCGCGCTGGCGCAAGCGCCGCGACGCGGTGATCGCGATCATCGCCGGTGCCGGGCTTGGCGCGCTGGCCTATTCGGCGATGACCCTGCCGCCGAACACCATGGCCGGCGAGCTGCTCGCCCGCGCGTTGCCCGAGGCCTACGGCCAGAACGTGGTCAACGTGATCCTGGTCGACTTCCGCGGCTTCGATACCTTCGGCGAGATCACCGTGTTCGGCATCGCCGCGCTGGTGGTGCATGCGCTGCTGCGGCGTACGCGGATGGCGCCGGAGCAGATCATGCCCGGCCCGCCGATCAAGCTGCCGGTGCCGGCCGATCTGGCGCAGATCATGTTCCCGCTGACCCTGACCGTGTCGATCTTCCTGTTCCTGCGCGGGCACAACGCACCGGGTGGCGGCTTCATCGCCGGCCTGGTATTGGCAGTGCCGCTGCTGATCCAGTACGTGATCCAGGGCACTGCATCGGTGGAGTCTCGCTTCGGCTTCGACTACATCCGCTGCATCGGCATGGGCCTGCTGATCGCCCTGCTCAGCGGCAGCGCGTCGATGCTGTTCGGCGTGCCGTTCCTGACCAGCGGCCATCTCGACCTGCACCTGCCGCTGATCGGCGACGTACCGCTGGCCAGCGCGATCGGTTTTGACATCGGCGTCTATCTGGTGGTGTTCGGCGGCGCCATGCTGATGCTGTCGATGATGGGCACGATCAAGCCGTCGCGTACCCGCACTGCCCGCAAGGGTGAGATCGACCTGCAACGCCGCTCGGCACGCACCGGGGAGATGCACTGATGGAACTGGCCCTGGCTACCGCGATCGGCGTGCTGACCGCCATCGGCATCTACCTGCTGCTGCGTGCGCGCAGCTTCGATGTGATCCTCGGCATGACCTTCCTGTCCTACGCCACCAACCTGCTGATCTTCGCCGGCGGCCGCGTGGTGCTGGGCAAGGCGCCGGTGCTGCAGGAAGGCGTGGACAGCCACCTGGGCAACTACACCGACCCGCTGCCACAGGCACTGGTGCTGACCGCGATCGTGATCGCCTTTGCGATGACCGCGGTGAGCATTGTGCTGGCCATGCGCAGCCGCAGCGACAACCACAGCGACCACGTGGATGCCCACGAGCCGGATGACGACCTGCAGGATGGAAGTGTGCCGCCGCACCAGGGCGAGGACCGCGCATGAACCATCTGGTGATCCTGCCGATCCTGATTCCGCTGCTGGGTGCGGCGCTGTCGCTGTTCGTCGAACACCGCCGCTATGGCCCCAGGGTGCAGCGGGCGGTGGCCTGGACCGCGCTGTCGGCGCTGGCGCTGGCGGTCGGGCTGCTGTTTGCCACCACGGCCAGCGGTGACATCAACGTCTATCTGCTGGGTGACTGGCCGTCGCGGCTGGGCATCGCGCTGGTAGCCGACCGGCTGTCGGCGTGGATGCTGCTGACCACCCTGCTGCTGGCCATTCCCTGCCTGCTGCACGCCTGCTCGGGCTGGGACCGCCGCGCGCCGCACTTCCATGCGCTGTTCCAGTTCCAGCTGGTCGGTCTCAACGGTGCGTTCCTGACCGGCGACATCTTCAACCTGTTCGTGTTCTTCGAAGTGATGCTGATCGCCTCCTACGGCCTGCTGCTCAGTGGTGGCCGCGGCCTGCGCATGCGCATCGGCCTGCACTACGTGGTGTTCAACGTCACCGCCTCGACCCTGTTCCTGGTCGCGCTGGGCCTGCTGTATGCCTCGCTGGGCTCATTGAACATGGCCGAGCTGTCGCAGCGCATCGCCGAGGTACCGCCGGCACAGCTGACCCTGGTGAAGGCGACCATGGGCCTGTTGCTGTTGGTGTTCTGCGCCAAGGCCGCGCTGATGCCGCTGTACCTGTGGCTGCCGGAAGCCTATTCGCGCGCACCGGCGGCGGTGGCGGCGCTGTTCGCGATCATGACCAAGGTCGGCCTGTACTCGGTGCTGCGCATCCAGATGCTGTGGTTCGGCGACGATGCCGGCGCGATGGCCGGCTATGGCCGCGACTGGCTGCTGTGGGCCGGCGTCGCAACGCTGGTGCTGGGCGGCCTCGGCGCACTGGCCGCCACCCGCCTGCGCGTGCTGATCTCCTACCTGGTGATCGTGTCGGCGGCCACGCTGTTCATCGCCTTCTCGGTGGGCACGCCCCAGGTGCTCTCGGCTGGCCTGTACTACCTGCCGCACAGCAGCTTCGTCGCTGCCGCGCTGTTCCTGGTTGCCGATCTGATCCGCCGCCGTCGCGGTAGCGCCAGCGACCGCAAGGAAGTGGTCGCGCCGATGCCGGGCAAGGAGACGCCCGCCGTGTTGTTCCTGATCGGCGCGGTGTCGGTGGCCGGCCTGCCGCCGCTGTCCGGCTTCCTGGCCAAGGCTGCGCTGCTGGCCGGCATGCCGGCGCAGTACACCGGCCCGGTCTGGACCGCCGTTCTGGTCAGCAGCCTGCTGGTGATCATGGGCCTGACCCGGGGAGGCATCCGCCTGTTCTGGCGCGTGCCGCCGGTCGATCCGGAAGCGCCGGTACCGCGCAAGGCGCGGCTGCGCCGGGTCGAGCTGTACGCGGCCTGCATCCTGCTGGCCTACGGCATCGGCATGACCCTGGCCGCAGCACCGCTGATGCGCTACACCGACGCCACCGCCGCGCAGCTGCTGCACCCCAGCGAGTACGTGCAGCAGCTGCGTGCGACTGCACCGGAGATCCGCCAGCCATGACCGCCCAGCGCTCCCTGTTCCGTCGCCTGATTCCGTCGCCGATGCTGAGCATCATGGTGGTGGCGTTCTGGCTGCTGATGTCCGACAGCTTCACCCTTGGCCAGATCGTGCTGGGCCTGCTGCTGGGCGTGGTGGTGCCGCTGTTCGCCGCACGCCTGGACCGCGAGTTCGCCCGCATCGGTACCCTGCGCCCGTTGCCGAAACTGCTGTGCGTGACCCTGTGGGACATCCTGATGTCCAACATCCGTGTCGCCCTGCAGGTACTGGGGCCGGAGAAGAACATCCGCCCCGGTTTCATCTGGCTGCCGCTGGACATCGCCAACATCCATGGCATCGCTGCGCTGACCAGCATGATCACGCTGACCCCGGGCACGGTCTCGGCCGCGCTCAGCGACGACCGCAAGTACCTGCTGGTGCACGTGCTGCACCTGGAGGACCCGCAGGACCTGATCGATACGATCAAGCGCCGTTACGAGGCGCCGTTGATGGAGATCTTCCCATGACCGGTTTTGAAGTCATCCAGACCACCCTGGTGGTGTGCATGCACGTGGTCGGCCTGGCGATGCTGCTGGCCACCTGGCGGCTGTTGCGCGGGCCGACCGTGCCCGACCGCATCCTCGCGCTGGACACGCTGTCGGTGACCGCGATCGCTGAGCTGATGCTGTTCGGCATGTACCTCAACTCACCGATCTACTTCGAGGCGGCGCTGATCATCGCCATGCTCGGCTTCGGCAGCACCGTGGTGCTGAGCAAGTTCGTGCTGCGCCGGGACATCGTCGAATGATCACCGCGATCCAGATCGTCCTGTCGATCCTGCTGCTGTTCGGCTGCTTCTTCATCCTGGTCGGCGCACTGGGCCTGGTGAAGCTGTCCACCTTCTTCAAGCGCCTGCACGCACCGACCAAGGCCAGCACACTGGGCGTGGGGTGCGTGCTGGTGTGCTCGGTGTGCTACCACATCTTCCTCGGCCAGGACCCGCAGCCACGCGAGCTGTTGATCACCGTGTTCCTGTTCATCACCGCACCGATCAGCGCGCACATGATGGCCAAGGCCGCGTTGTCGCTGCTGATGGAAACCCGCCCCAGCCTGCCGGGCAACGAGCCGGCCGCCGAGGAGCAGCTGCCGCCGCCGGAACCGGTGCGGGAAGAAGAAACCACGCAGAACCGGTAGTGCCGACCGCTGGTCGGCACGAACAGCAGCCGAGCATGGGCTCGGCTCTACAGCGCCGGTGCGCCGACCAGCAGCAGCTCCAGCACGAACCAGCCTACGAACGCGACCAGCAGGATCCCGCCTTCGCCACGACTGATCTTCAGGTCGCCGCGCAGCATCGGGTACAGCACCAGCGCAAACGCCAACAGCGCCGGCAGTTCCAGGCGCACGAACGAGGCCGGCAAGGCCAACGGCTGCAACACCGCCATCGCACCGATCACCAGCAGCAGGTTGACCACGCTGGAACCCAGTACGTGGCCGAGCACCATGTCACCATGCCCGCGACGCGAGGCGGCAATGGCGGTGGCCACCTCGGGCAGTGCGGTGCCGATCGCCACCGGCAACAGGCCGACCAGCAACGGCGTCCAGCCCAGTGCGACACCGAAGTCGGCCGCAGCACCCACCACCAGGCGCGCGCCCCAGTACAGGGTCAGTGCGGCGATCAGCACGCGCAGCACGTTCAACGGCAGGCTGGTGCGGCTCAGCGCGGATTCGGCGATGGCTGCCTGCACCTCGGCGCTCTCGACGCAGCTGCGGCGCAGCAGCAGCACCTGCATGACGATGAAGCCCGCCACCAGCACGCCGCCTTCCCAGCGCACCAGGCGACCATCCAGGCCGAACAGGATCAGCAACACGCCGGCCGCCAGCAGCGACCACCACAGCACCGCCTGCAGGCGCGCGCGCAGCAGCAGGGGGGCGGCGACGGCGGCCACCGCCAGGGTCAAGCCCAGATTGACGATGCTGCTGCCCACGGCATTGCCCAGTGCCAGCTCCGGTTGGCCGACCGCCAGCGCACGTGCGTTGACCGCCAGTTCCGGCAACGAGGTGGTCACGCCGAGCAGCAGCAGCCCGGCAGTGAACGGGCTGGCCCCGAAGCGCTGGGCCAGGCCAGAGACGGCCTTGACGATGGAGTCCCCGCCCAGTGCCAGCAGCAGCAGGCCGAGCAGGAACCAGGCAATGGCAATGGCGATCATCGAGCACTCCCCAGCAGTGGTGGCGCGATTCTACGCTTGGCCCGAGCGCATGGCTGGGCGGTGGATCAAGGATCAGCCACAGCCTTCCGCATAGTCGACCTGCGGGGTCTGCCCGACCCGCCAGGCCCCCACCCGGCCATCGGCACCGAGCGCGAAGTCGATCACTGCCCCGCCCTCCTGCGCCGGCCGCACGCGCAGGTGCTGGGCCTTCTCGTCGTACTTGTCGGGACCGACGTCAGCGCGCTCGGGATACAGCACCTGCAGCTCGCCCAGGGTCATGCCGACCTTGCCGCCGCCCGGTGCAGTGATGGCGGCGCTGCGCACGTCGTAGCGCACCAGCTTGCGGCCTTCGATCATCAGCCGCGGGTCCTCGGCATCCTGCGGGCGCAGGAAGTAGCAGCCGTCGTTGCCGTCGTCGGCGGGCAGCGGCTTGCCGGCGGCATCGGTGCCCAGCCCCTGCAGTGGCGTGCCAAAACCACTGCGGACTTCGGCGATGCCGGTGCCCAGCTTCGCACCCGCGAAGCCGTCCAGGCGGGCGGGACTGTCCTTGCGGAGGTCGTTCGCCGGGCGGGCCGCCAGATCAGGATCCGTCGACTGGGCCGGACCGGTCGCCGAGGCGGTTTCCGCCGGGGTGTCGCTGCCGCTGCCGGCGGCGCCCTGCTTGTCGGGGCCGCCACTGCAGGCGGCGAGCGAAAGGAGCAATAGACCAGCAATCGGGAGGTGCTTCATCGGTGCGGTTCCCTGGCACGAAGGTAGCTGCACGCTAGCGCAGCGCGCGTGCAGATGCTGCATTGTCATCGCGGTTTCATCGCCCTCGTTCAGGCTCGGCGTGCACCGACCTGGCTGTCCCTTCCATGCAACCGCGCAAGACCGAACTCGCCCGAACCGCGCTGCAGGCCCATCGCGCGCCGCTGGACATGCGCCAGCGCCGGTTGCTGATCCTGTGCGACGGCCAACGCAGCATCACCGACCTTACCGGCCTGCTCGGCCAGGATGCGCCCGCGATGGTCATCCAGCTGGTGCAGGCCGGCTACCTGAGCACCGGTACCGGTACCGGTGCCGCAGCCCCGCCACCGCCGCCGGCAGCCACGGTAGCGCCGCAGCCCGCAACACCTGCCGCAGCCGCGGCCACAGCGGTCGAACGCCGCCGCTCGCTGGTGGCTGCGCGCATCTATGTGCTGGGCATCCTGGAAATGCAGCGCCACCCGCAGGCGGCGGCGCTGTTCCGCGACCTGCAGCAGGCACGCGCCGAAAGTGAAGTACTGCAGGTGCTGCACTCGGCGATGCGGATGCTGCCCGGGCTGACTTCGGAAGGCTATTGCCAGCGTGTACGCCAACGCCTGCTGGAAGCGCTGCCGTTGGAGCACTGCGACGCGTTCGCCGAGGTGGCCTGAAGAAAAAGGGGACGGAGGGGATTAAGTCGCAATCAGCACACGTGTGCATGAAACGACTTAATCCCCTCCGTCCCCTTTTTCGGGTCAGCGGTAGTTGTTGCGCAGGCCGTTCCAGCACTGCTGGTAGTCGCCCTGACGGTGGCCGGCGGCCAGGGCCTGTGCGGTCGGGCGGATCACCGCGCGGGTCTCGAACATGAAGGCCATCGTGTCCTTGATCACGTCCGCCTTGGACAGATCGGCATTGGACGCCTTGTCGAAGGTCGGTGCGTCCGGGCCGTGGCCGCTCATGCAGTTGTGCAGCGATGCGCCGCCCGGCACGAAGCCTTCGGCCTTGGCGTCGTACGCGCCATGCACCAGGCCCATGAACTCGCTGGCGATGTTGCGGTGGAACCACGGCGGGCGGAACGTGTTCTGCGCCACCAGCCAGCGCGGCGGGAAGATCGCAAAATCCATGTTGCTGGTTCCCGGCGTGTCGCTGGGCGAATGCAGCACCAGGAAGATCGACGGATCCGGGTGGTCGTAGCTGATCGAGCCAATGGTGTTGAAGCGGCGCAGGTCGTAGCGGTACGGCGCGTAGTTGCCGTGCCAGGCCACCACGTCCAGCGGCGAATGGTCGATCGGCGCACGCCACAGGCGGCCCTCGAATTTGGCGATCAGCTCGAAATCGCCATCGACATCCTCGAACGCCGCGTGCGGGGTTTCGAAGTCGCGCGGATTGGCCAGGCCGTTGGAACCGATCGGGCCAAGGTCGGGCAGCTTCAGCAGCGCACCGTAGTTCTCGCAGATGTAGCCGCGGCTCGGGCCATCGGGCAGTTCAACGCGGAACCGCACGCCGCGCGGGATCACCGCGATCTGCTGCGGCTCGATCTCGATCACGCCCAGCTCGGTCAGCAGGCGCAGCGCGCCCAGCTGCGGCACGATCAGCAGCTCACCGTCGGCATCGTAGAAGTAGCGGCCGACCATGTCGCGGTTGGCAGCGTAGAGGTGAATGCCCACGCCAGCATGCGCGTCGGGCGAACCGTTGCCCCCCATCGTGTACAGGCCTTCGACGAAGTCGGTCGGCAGCTCCGGCAGCGGCAGCGGACTCCAGCGCAGCTGGTTCGGCGAGGCCGGCTGTGCGCCGAAATCACATTGCAGCTGCGACTGCGCGAACGGGGTGAACTCGCCATGGGTCACCGCCGGACGGATCCGGTACAGCCAGCTGCGGCGATTGCTGCCGCGCGGCGCGGTGAACGCGGTGCCGGTCAACTGTTCGGCGTACAGGCCGTGGGCCACCTTCTGCGGCGAGTTCTGCCCGACCGGCAGCGCGCCGGCGACGGCCTCGGTGGCGAATTCGTTGCCGAAGCCGGACTGGTAGCCGCGGGCGGTGATGGCGGGGGACATGGGGGCTCCTGAAAAACGGCAAGACCGGAACGGAAAGCAGCCGAGCATGGCTCGGCTCTACAGGCAAGCAGGCGCCGGGCGTGACCCGGCGCTGCCCAGGACCTTACAGCACGCCGCGGCGGATCTGGTCGCGCTCGATGCTCTCGAACAGCGCGGTGAAGTTGCCTTCGCCGAAGCCCTCGTTGCCCTTGCGCTGGATGATCTCGAAGAAGATCGGGCCGATGCAGTTCTGGGTGAAGATCTGCAGCAGCTTGCGCTGGTGGGTTTCCGGATCGGCATCGATCAGGATCTTGTTCCTGGCCAGGCGCGGCACGTCTTCACCGTGGTTCGGCACGCGCTGGTCGATCACGTCGAAGTAGGTCTCCGGCGTGTCGAGGAAGTCCACGCCCTGCGCGCGCATCGCTTCGACCGTGTCGTAGATGTTCTCGGTGAAGCAGGCGATGTGCTGGATGCCCTCGCCCTTGTACGCGTCCAGGTACTCGTTGATCTGGCTCTTCGGGTCGGACGATTCGTTCAGTGGGATGCGCACGATGCCGTCCGGCGCGGTCATCGCCTTGGACACCAGGCCGGTCTTCAGGCCCTTGATGTCGAAGTAGCGGATCTCGCGGAAGTTGAACAGGCGCTCGTAGTAGTCCGACCACTGCTGCATGTTGCCGAAGTACAGGTTGTGGGTCAGGTGGTCGATGAAGGTCAGGCCGAAGCCCACCGGGTGCAGGTCGGCACCGGCGATCGGCTCGTAGTCGCCGTCGTAGATGCTGCCGGCCGCGCCGTAGCGATCGACCAGGTACAGCATGCAGTCGCCGATCCCCTTGATGACCGGGGCGCTGACCGCCTTGCTGTCCGGCTTGAAGGCGATGGCTTCGGCGCCGTTGCCCAGCGCGGTCTGGTAGACCTCCTGGCCCGGCTTCTTGAAGCGGATGGCGAAGCCGCAGGCGCACGGACCGTGCTTTTCGGCGAAGTCCGAAGCGAACGAATCGGGGTCTTCATTGACCAGGAAGTTGACGTCGCCCTGGCGATAGACGGTAATCGGACGCTGCTTGTGCTTGAGCACCGCGCTGAAGCCCATCTTCCGGAAGTACTCGTGCAGCTCCTGGCCACGGCCGGCCGGGGCGGCGAATTCGACGAACTCGAAGCCGTCGATGCCCATCGGGTTCTCGAAGGTGGTGACCTGCATGCCGGGGTTGGGATGCGAGGCGGTCGGGACTGCGGTATTCATGGCGTGGCTCCGAATCGGTACCGCATCGGTACAAACCAGGTGCGGGCAGGTAGGGACCCGGCGAGAATGCAGGGTCTGGACCCACCCCTTATAGTTACACTTGAAACCACCAGCAAGGTGCACCGCAACATGAGCCCCGCCGATCCTGCCTCGACCCGCCTGCGTGCCTCGCACGTCCTGCTCGACCTGGAACAGTTCCTGCCGTACCGGCTGAGCGTGCTGTCCAACCGGGTCAGCGGCAACATCGCCAAGCTATACGGCGATCGTTACGGTCTGGCGATCCCCGAGTGGCGGGTGATCACCATCCTGGCGCTGTACCCGGGCTCCTCGGCCAGCGAGGTCTCCGACCGCACGGCGATGGACAAGGTGGCGGTCAGCCGCGCCGTGGCCCGCCTGCTGGAGCGCGGCTTCATCAAGCGCGAGACGCATGGCGACGACCGCCGCCGCTCGGTACTGGCGCTGTCGGCCGCCGGTTTCGAGGTGTACGAGACCATCGCGCCGATGGTGATCGAGATCACCCGCAAGCTGATGTCAGTGCTGAGCGACGAGGAAGAACAACTGCTGGAAAAGCTGATCCTGCGCCTGGCCGGCGAAGGTCTGGAGCGGATGGGCGAAGGGGTCTGAACGAAAAAGGGGACGGAGGGGATTAAGTCGTAATGAGCACAGGTGTGCCTGAAACGACTTAATCCCCTCCGTCCCCTTTTTTCAGCTCAGGTGCTTGCGCCTTGCGTGGATCCACGGCACGGCCAGTGCTGCGATGGCGCCGCCGGCGAAGCCCAGCGAGGCGGCAACCGTGGCGGCTTCGACGGCCCCGGGCAGCGCCAGCGCCGCAGCCACCAGCAGCAGCGACGGCAGGCCGACGAAGGTGCCCAGGAAGAAATGCCAGCGCGGTGACCAGGTATTGAGCTGCAGCAGGCTGACCGGCTGCCAGGCTTCAGATGCGGCCTCTTCGGTGATCTTCGCCACGGCCTTGGCCAGATCCACTTCCGGCAGCGCGCGCCCCAGGCGGGCGGTCGCCAGCACTTCGGCCACGGCCTCCACCGGTGGGAAGCTGGACGGCCACGCCACCGGGGCGGGCACGCCGTAAGCGGTCAGCAGCGGCACGCTCAGCCACGGCGCCACCAGCGGGCGCATGCGGCGGCGGCCATGCACGCACCAGATCTGCGGCTGTCCCTGCGCGGTGACGTTGTACAGCGCCAGTTCGTTGGCGGGCGGATAACCCAGCATGGTCACCCGCGCCGCCAGACTGTCCTGGCCCATCGCACGCAGGAAGCCCGGGCGGCTGCGCCCTTCCTGCATCCACGCCAGGCCCAGCGCGCCGACCAGCCAGGCCTCGGCGACGTCCTTGCTGCCCGCCGTGGCGCGCTCGTCACTGGCCAGGTACCACGCCAACGACTTCGGCTCGGCGACATCCTCCAGGCCCCATCGGCTGTCATCCCCCAGCACGTGCCGCACCGGCAGACGGGCAGGCGCAGTTTCGCCACGCTCCCCGGTCTGCAGGAACGGCAGCACGCCCTGGATGAAGGTGGACAGCTCGATCGCGCGCGCGCCATGGCCCTGCCATTCCGGCGGCAGCAGCCCGGCCAGCTGGCCTTCGGCGGCCAGCGCATCAAGGCGCGCCTTCTGCTCGACCAGCTTCTGTACCGCGCCCTTCAACACCACGTTGTCGGGCAACGCGATCTGCGGCAGGCGATGGCGCGGCGGGGCCAGTTCGACGGTTTCCTCGCCGGTGCCGGCGTCGTCCAACAGGGCTTCCTGCGCCGGCAAGGTCACGCCATCGCCGGCTCCGCCGTCGACCAGACCGCTGGCAGGTTCGGGCAATCGTTCGGCGTGGTCGCTGTGCATGGGCGTTCCGGTAGGTAGCATCGACGGGATGTCGACTGAGGTCCTTGCCGGTAACGGCGAGCGCGTTGCGAAGTTGAGATGCCGATTCAGGGAGTGTGACGGCGCGCGCAGTAGAGCCACGCCATGCGTGGATGCGACCCGGCATCAGTGCCGGCCAGCGGCCGGCACTACCGGTCAGGTGCCCACTGCTTGAGGAACGCGCTCACCCGCGCAGGCTGGAAGGCTTCGCCCTTGCGCAGCTCAGCAGTGGCCTGCGAGACCAGCAGGCTGCCATCGGCGTCCAGTACCAGCAGGTGCGGGTAGTCGCGCTCCATCACCGGGAACTGGGCGAAGAAGGCGGTGTTGGGCTGTTCGTCGCTGGCGTTGACCTTCACCCACACGTAGTGCGCGTCGCGGAAGCGGCGCAGGTCGCCGTTGCCTTCCACCACATCATCCAGCGCCCGGCAGCGCTCACAGGCGGCGTTGCCGATCTCGAGCAGGATGCGCTTCTTGCCGCGCTGGGCTTCCACCTTGGCGGTGGCCAGGTCATCGGCGGGGTTGCGGGCCGGGTCGAACTGCGCGCCGAGCCCGGCGATGGCGGCGATGTCTGCCGCCACCGGGGTGTTGCCCGAGGCCACCGGTTCGCTGGGGTCAGCGACCGGTGGCTCGGTGGGTCGGGTGTCCAGCGGCTGCGTGGGCTCGGCGGTGGCAGGCGGTTGCGGTTGGGAACAGGCGCCGATCAGCGCCGCACAGACCACCACCATTGCACCACCGAGCTTGCTGCGCATGCTTTCTACCCTCGCTTCATTACTTGACGCCGTGCATCAGCTTGTTGATCAGCGGGGCGATCAGGAACAGCACCACGCCGGAGCCGATCAGGGCCCAGAACCCGAAGGTATACCCCTTCAGGGCCGACTCGACCGTCATGCCGCCTTCACCACTGACCACGCCAGCGAAGATGCCCGACAGGTTGTTGCCGATGCCGGTGGACAGGAACCAGCCACCCATGCCGAAGCCGACCAGGCGCACCGGGGCCAGCTTGGTCACCATCGACAGGCCGATCGGCGACAGGCACAGCTCACCCACCGACTGGATGACGTAGACCATGAACAGGGTCCAGAACGGGATCTTGCCGTCCACCACCATCTGCGACAGGGCGAACATCAGCAGCGCGAAGGCGGCGCCGTTGAACAGCAGGCCCAGGCCGAACTTGCGCGGAATGGACGGATTGGCGCGGCCCATCGCCACCCAGATCCAGGCGATGACCGGGGCCAGGGTGATGATGGCCACCGAGTTGACCGACTGGAACCACGCGGTCGGGAAGGTCCAGTCGCCGAACTGGCGGTTGACGATGTTCTCGGCCAGGAAGGTGAACGAGCTGCCGGCCTGTTCGAAGAACATCCAGAACATCACGTTGAAGGCGAAGATGATCAGCATCGCGATCACGCGGTCGCGCTGCACCTTGCCCTCGCGGATGCCCTCGACCAGCAGCAGCACGGCCAGGGCGGTGAACATCGCGCCCAGGATCCAGGCCAGCGCGGTGGCGCCGGTGGCCAGCAGGAAGTACGCGACCGGGATGGCGACCACGGCACCGGCCAGCACCATGATGATGCGGCCGAAGCCTTCAGCGCCGGCCGGCGGTGCACCGATGCCCTTCAGGCCGGCACGACCGATGTAGAACCACACCAGCGAGATCAGCATGCCCACGCCCGAGGCGATGAACACGACCTTGTAGGACGGCATCGCATCGGTACCGAACACCTTGCGGGCCAGGTACTCGGTCAGCACCGGGGCGATCATCGCGCCGATGTTGATGCCCATGTAGAAGATGGTGAAGCCCGAATCGCGGCGCTCGTCCTTCAGGCCGTACAGCTTGCCGACCATGGTCGAGATGTTGGGCTTGAACAGGCCGTTGCCGACGATGATCGTGGCCAGGCCGAGCTTGAAGATGTGCTCCTGCGGCAGCGAGATCATGAACAGGCCCGCGGCCATGATGATCGCGCCGGTCAGGATCGAGCGCTGGTAGCCCAGTACCCGGTCGGCCACGTAGCCGCCGAAGATGGCCGCGGCGTACACCAGGGCCAGGTAGGCGCCATAGATGCGGCTGGCGTCGCCTTCACCGGCAGCGCTGCCGTTGTAGAACTGGGCAACGATGTAGAGCACCAACGCCCAGCGGATGCCGTAGAACGCAAAGCGTTCCCAGAACTCGGTCATGAACAGCATCCACAACGGGCGCGGGTGGCCCAGCGTGGTCTTGAAGTCCGGCAGTGCCGGCTCTGGGGTGTTCGCAGTGGCGTTTACGCTCATGCGGATTTCCTGGTTCGGTGGATGACGAGCACGTCCGCTGTGCAGTTGGAGCAACGCGCGAGGATCACCGACTTCTGGCGTTCACGTCAAATACACGCCGTTTGAGGCAGGTGGCAGCCTGCTCCCTGAACTTGCATCTGAAACGATCCAGCCGCGGGCCGGGAACCAAGCTGAATGGGGATCAGCCCAGCGCTGCCGGGGGCGCGGCCTGCAGGCTGGTGCGCACCTGGAACAGCTCGGGGAAGAAGGTCAGTTCCAGCGCCTTGGCCAGGAAGCCCACGCCGGACGAACCGCCGGTGCCGCGCTTGAAGCCGATCACCCGCATCACGGTGCGCATGTGTCGGAATCGCCACAGCTGGAAAGCCGTCTCCAGGTCCACCAGGTCCTCGCACAGCGCGTACTCGCGCCAGTAGCGGTCGGTGTCCTGGTAGATGCGCTCGAAGACCGGCTGCAATGCGTCGTCGGCCACGTGCGGCTGGGTCCAGTCGTGGGCCTCGTAGACCGCCGGGACAGCATGGCCAAAGCGGGCCAGGTACTTCAGGAATTCCTCGTACAGGCTCGGCGCCTCCAGCACGGTGCGCAGCTGCGCCTGCCCGGCCGGGTCGTGCTCGAACACCTGCAGCATCTGCGCGTTCTTGTTGCCCAGCAGGAACTCGATGTAGCGGTACTGCAGCGACTGGAAGCCCGACGACGGGCCCAGCACGTCGCGGAAGCCCATGTATTCGGACGGGGTCAGCGTTTCCAGCACCGACCACTGCTCGGTCAGCTGGCGCAGTACCTGCTTGCTGCGCGCCAGCACCTTGCGGCACTGCCAGACTTCATCGCGCTGCAGGAAGCCGATCGCGGCACGCAGTTCGTGGCCCAGCAGCTTCAGCCACAGCTCCGAGGTCTGGTGCTGGATGATGAAGAGCATCTCGTCATGGTGCGGCGGGCTGGACAGCGGCTGCTGCGCGCTGAGCAGCTGGTCCAGCCGCAGGTAGCCGCCGTAGGTCAGGCGTCCCTGCAGGTCGGTGTGGATGCCGGCTTCGAGATCGCGTTGGTTGTTGTCGACGGACATGGGCGGGACCAGATCGGGGGCGGCAAGGGTAGCGCGTTGCCGCCGCGCTGGCAGCCGCCGGGTCCATACCGGGGCGTGCGGCTGGCCGTGGAGCATCGGCCGATGCCGGGCCTGCGCGTGGAACCGTCCGCGCCGTTGTACGGGCGGTCAGCCAGAGGCGTATTCTGATGCTTTGCAGCAACGACTGAATACGTTGTTGTTATTGGCCCCCCACCCGCCGGCAGGGGTAAAACGGGGAATCTCCGTGTTGCGGCGCAGGAAGGCTATTCCGTACGCGTTCCTTAACATGGCGATTCATATCATTTGTAACTTCTCTGTCGAAGGTGCAGTACGCAATGACGGTTGCCGCTGAATTCAAGATCGAATACCTGCAGTACCTGGACACGGACGGCACGCTCGTCCGTGACGACCTGCCCGCGTCGCTGCGCGACCCCAAGGTGCTGGTACCGCTGTTCAAGCAGATGCTGTTCGTACGCACGTTCGACAGCAAATCCATCGCGCTGCAGCGCACCGGCAAGCTCGGCACCTATGCCGCCTGCCTGGGCCATGAAGCCGCGCACGTGGGTATCGGCGCGGCGATGCAGAAGGACGACGTGTTCGCGCCTTCGTACCGCGAGTATGGCGCGATGTTCATGCGTGGCGTACGCCCGCACGACGTGCTGATGTACTGGGGCGGCGACGAACGCGGCAACGATTACGGCGGCAACGCGGCCAGGGACTTCCCGTTCTGCGTGCCGATTTCCACCCAGTGCCTGCATGCGGCAGGTGCTGCGCTGAAGTTCAAGCTCAACAAGGAACCGCAGATCGCCGTGGCGGTGTGCGGCGACGGCGGCAGCTCCAAGACCGACTTCTACGCAGCACTGAACTCGGCCGGCGCCTACAAGCTGCCGCTGATCCTGTGCATCGTCAACAACGGCTGGGCCATCTCGGTCCCGCGTTCGGCCCAGACCGGTGCCGAAACGCTGGCGCAGAAGGGCCTGGCGGGTGGCCTGCACTGCCTGCAGGTGGACGGCAACGACCTGATCGCAGTGCTGGCGGCCATGGAGCAGGCGCGCGAGCGCGCGCTGGCCGGCGACGGTGGCACCGTGCTGGAACTGATGACCTACCGCCTGTCCGACCACACCACCGCCGATGACGCGCGCCGCTACCGCGACGACGCCGAAGTGAAGGATGCCTGGCAGCGCGAGCCGATGCTGCGCCTGCGCAAGTACCTGATCAACGCCGGTGTGTGGAGCGAAGAAGAGGAAACTGCCTGGGTCGCCGAGTGCGGCACGCGCGTGGACGAGGAAGTGAACCTGTACCTCAACACGCCGGTGCAGCCGGTCGAGGCGATGTTCGACTTCCTGTATGCCGATCCGCCGCCGGACCTGCTGGCCCAGCGTGCCCAGGCGATCGCCCTGGAGAAGCGCCATGGATGAGATCAAGAACGGCGCGCCCGGCGCGCACACCAACGCCGCCGACAGCGCTGCGGTCGCGCGCGGAGATGACAGCATGACCACCACCCCGATCACCCTCATCGAAGCCATCACCCAGGCGCTGGCCTGGGAACTGGAACACGACCCGTCGGTGCTGGTGCTGGGCGAGGACGTGGGCGTCAACGGCGGCGTGTTCCGCGCCACTGCCGGCCTGCAGCAGCGCTTCGGCTCGGACCGCATCCTCGACACCCCGCTGGACGAAACCACCATCGCCGGCCTGACCATCGGCCTGGCCGCACAGGGCATGAAGCCGGTGGCCGAAGCCCAGTTCGACGGCTTCATGTACCCGATGGTCGACCATATCGTCTGCCACGCCGCACGCCTGCGTTACCGCACGCGTGGCCGCCTGCACTGCCCGATGGTGCTGCGCGTGCCGTGGGGCGGTGGCATCCGCGCGCCGGAACACCACAGCGAAGCCAACGAGGCGATCTTCACCAACGTGCCGGGCCTGCGCGTGGTGCTGCCGTCGTCGCCGCAGCGTGCCTACGGCCTGCTGCTGGCTGCGATCCGCGAGCCGGATCCGGTGATCTACATGGAGCCCAAGCGCATCTATCGCCAGTACAAGGAAGTGGTCGTCAACGACGGCGAAGCGTTGCCGCTGGACGTCTGCTTCGTGCTGCGCGACGGCACCGACGTGACCCTGGTGACCTGGGGCGCGCAGGTGAAGGAAGCCCTGGAAGCGGCCGACAAGCTGGCCGGCGAAGGCATCAGTGCCGAAGTCATCGACGTGGCCACGCTGCGCCCGCTGGACTTCGCCACCATCGCTGAATCGGTGGCCAAGACCGGCCGCTGCGTGATCGTGCAGGAGGCCCCGAAGACCGCAGGCTTCGGCGCCGAGATCGCCGCGCGCCTGGCCGAGGAATCGATCTACGACCTGCTGGCCCCGGTCGAGCGCGTTACTGGCTACGACACCCACATTCCGCTGTT
Organism: Stenotrophomonas sp. FR010; assembly: GCF_047520755.2. Lineage (NCBI taxonomy): Bacteria > Pseudomonadati > Pseudomonadota > Gammaproteobacteria > Lysobacterales > Lysobacteraceae > Stenotrophomonas > Stenotrophomonas sp. FR010. Next base: position 46,746 of record NZ_JAXBQT020000005.1, read on the forward strand.
CCGCCTGGAAATGAAGTACCTGCCGAGCGTTGAGCGGATCGTGGCGGCGGCCAAGCGCGCGGTGGCGGCCGGCTGACATGCGGGCCCGCCTTCTGGGGGCTTACCGCAGCCAGTATCCCAACCCGCTCCGGTTCCACACCGGCCAGATCGTCGAAGTAGGTGTACGTGACGAGGAATGGCCGGCGTTTGCCTGGGTACGCACCAACGATGGGCGCGCTGGATGGGCGCCCATCGCCTGGTTGCAGCTGCTGGACGAGGGTCGCGCCGAAGCCCTGTGCGACTACGACGCCCGCGAGCTGGATGTGGAAAGCGGCGAGATGGTGAAGCTTCATCACGAACACGGCGGGTGGTGGTGGTCCGAGCGCGCCAATGGCGCGACGGGTTGGCTGCCGGCCCGCGAACTGGAACTGCTGGAAGAGAACTGCAAATGAGCCAGACCAAGAACTTCAACCTGCCCGACCTGGGCGAAGGCCTGCCGGACGCGACCATCGTCGAGTGGTTCGTCAAGGAAGGCGATGTGATCAAGCTGGACGAGCCGCTGGTGTCGATGGAGACCGCCAAGGCCGTGGTGGAAGTGCCCTCGCCGTTCTCCGGCAAGGTGCTGAAGCTGTCCGGCGCTGCCGGCGACATCATCCCGACCGGTTCGGTGCTGGCCAGCTTCGAACTGGACCCGAACCTGCCACAGCGCGCCGATGGCCAGGACACCGGCCACAGCCATGGTCACGCCGCACCGGCCGCGCCGACCCCGCCGCCGCTGCCTGCCGCAGCCGCACCGGTGGTCGCGGAAGAAGCCAAGCCCGCCGCGGCCGAGCGTGATGACGCCGGTACCGTGGTCGGCGCGATGCAGAGCTCCAACGCCGTGCACGCCGAACAGGCACTGGCCGTCGGTGGCGTCAAGGCCGTGCCAGCCGTGCGTGCGATGGCGCGCAAGCTGGGCGTGGACCTGAGCCGCGTGGCCGCTACTGGCACCGATGGCGCGGTGACCATGGCCGACGTCAAGCAGGCCGCCGCCAACGGCACCGCCAAACTCGGCGCCGCCCCGGCACCGGTTGCTGCCGCGTATGCCGCGCCGGCCACGGCGCAGGTGTCTGCTCCGGTGCAGAGCGAAGCCCGCACCCCGCTGTCCGCCGCCGGCAAGCCGATGCGCACCCAGCCGCCGGGCGTGGTCGCCAAGGGCCAGCCGGAACCGCTGAAGGGCGTGCGCCGCAACATGGCCCGCGTCATGGCCGATGCGCACAGCAAGGTCGTGCCGACCACGCTGAACGACGACGCCGACATCCACGCCTGGCTGCCGGGCAACGACGTCACCGCCCGCCTGGTGCGCGCCATTGTCGTTGCCGCGCAGAAGGTGCCGGCCATGAACGCCTGGTTCGACGGTGAAGCACTGACCCGCACCCTGCACGCGCAGGTGGACATCGGCATCGCCGTGGACACCGACGACGGCCTGTTCGTGCCGGCCCTGCGCAATGCCGACATGCTCGACGCACGCGGCATCCGCGAAGGCGTCAACCGCCTGCGTGAGCAGGTGGAATCGCGTTCGATCGCCGCCTCGGAACTGAGCGGCTACACCATCTCGCTGTCCAACTTCGGCATGTTCGCCGGCCGCTACGCGACCCCGGTCGTGGTGCCGCCGTGCGTGGCCATCGTCGGTGCCGGCCGTGCCCGCCACCAGATGACCCCGGTGATGGGCGGCGTGGAAGCGCACAAGGTAATCCCGCTGTCGGTCACCTTCGACCACCGCGCGGCGACCGGCGGCGAAGCCGCCCGCTTCCTGCGCGCGATGATGGACGACCTGGCGCTGGCCAGCTGATCGACCACCCCCTCTGAAACACAAGAAACGCCGGGCAATGCCCGGCGTTTTTTTTTGTGCCGCTCTACTGTAGAGCCGAGCCATGCTCGGCTGCGTTGCAATGTATCCACGTCATGCGTGGATGAAGGCAAGAAGCAAGCCGAGCATGGGCTCGGCTACAGATCGCCAGCGATCAATCGCGCGCGACCAAGCCCTCGGCGCGGCTGTACACACGCAGGCGGTGGCCATCAGGATCTGCCCCGACAAAGGTATGGCCGAACTCCAGCGTCACCGGCGACTGCAGGATCTGCACGCCCAGCGCGCGCCACGCATCGTGCATCTGCTGCACGGCGTCGGGGTTGGCGACGACCATCGCCAGTTCGGCGGCACCGGCCTGCGCGGACACCGGCGGTTGCACGCCATCGCGCTGCCACAGGCCGAGTGCGGCGCCATCGCCGAGCAGGAACAGGGCGAAGCCAGGCGACTGCTCGACCGGCGGTTTGCCGAGGATGCCACTGTAGAAGGTTGCGCTGGTGGCGACGTCGCGCACGTACTGCAGCAGGGTGCTGGGCGTGAACATGGGGAAGCTCCGTTGTTGGGAGCGTTCATGGTGGTACGGGCCTGCTGACACATTCTGTCAGTAGAGGGGACTGCCGGTAGAGTCGACTCTACCCCCCGCTCTCGGCTGTTGCTGTGGTTATGAGCGATCCAGCCAGTCCGGCGCGATGCCCTGGGCCTTCTGCCAGCGCCGCAGCAGCGTAGCGCGCGGCACGCGGTAGCGGTCCTCCAGCACACGCACCTGACGGATGCGATCCAGCCGGAAATGGCGGAAATCCTCGCGGCGCTCGCACCACGCCGCCAGCATCGGCACTTCATCGAAGTAGCCCAGCGCGAACGGCCAGACAATGCGCTCACTGCGCCGGCCTTGCGCATCCTCGTAAGCGAACTTCAGGCGCTGCTGTGACCCCACAGCCTCACGCACGGCCTGCAGACGCGCGGGGGGAACCTTGCTCCCCGCGCGCGACGGTCCCACGCGCAGGCCACTGTCACGCAAGGCCTCGCGGCGCGCTGCCGGCAGCACATGCGCGATACGCGCCAGGGCATCACGCGCCGCCTCGGCCAGCGCCGGTTCTGTGCGCGCAGCGACCCAGCGCAGGCCGAGCACCAGCGCGTCGATCTCGGCCGGTGGCAGGGTCATGGGAGGCAAGGTATCGCTCGGCGCCAGCTGGTAGCCGACGCCAGCCTCGCCACGCAGGTCGGCGCCCTGCTCGCGCAGGGTCTCGATATCGCGGTACAGCGTGCGCAGGCTGATGCCCAGCGCTTCGGCCAGCGCCTGCCCGGCCACCGGCCGTCGATGACGGCGCAGCAGCTGCAGCAGCTGGGTCAGGCGCAGCGCTCGCGACATCAGCCGACCAGCGTGCTCGACGCCACCACGTGCTCGCCCGGCTGCGGGGCCAACGCAGCCTCGACCAGCGCCTTGGCAATCTCGGTGGCCGGATTGATCCGCCACGCACGCGGCAAGACCGGCCCCAAAGCGCCCAGCACCGTCAGCGCCAGGCGCTCGCCACGACGCACCTCGTTGCGCTCGCCCCCGATCAGCCCTGGGCGGACCAGGGTCAACGAATTGAAGCCCAGCGCGCGCAGGTCACGCTCCAGCTCGCCCTTCACCCGGCTGTAGAAGATCGACGACTGCGGGTTGGCGCCGGCCGCGGAATTCAGCACATAAGTCTGCGCACCCTGTGCCTGTGCGAGCCGCGCGAACGCCAGCGGGTAGTCATGATCGATGCGGCGGAAAGCCTCGCGGCTGCCGGCCTGGGCAATGGTGCTGCCCAGCGCGCAGATGACTGCGTCCACGCGCGCCCACCCCGGTGCGGCCGGCAGCGCGTCGAAGGCCAGCACCGGGTTCTCCAGCTTCCCGTGGGTCAACACCAGCGGGCGGCGGGTGGGCGCTACCACGGCGCTGCAGCGTGGGTCGTCCAGCAGCCCAGGAAGGGTCAGCCCACCGACCAGGCCGGTCGCCCCCAGCAACATCACGCGCATCACCACCTCCACTGCGGCATCCTGTCGCCCATCCTAGTCGTTCAAGCCATCGGCAGCCGCGCCGATATGCTGGAACCAGTCCCTGCCAGCCCCAGGATTCGCTCCATGACGGACCAGCCCGACCACCGCCCTGCCCCCGGTACCGCCCTTGGGCCGCCGGCACGCGTGCGCGCTGTCGTGGACGATGGACGGGGTGACCGCGTGGTGCTGCAGGGCGGCGGTGGCGTGGCGCTGCAGCAGCTGTTCGCAGGCGCCGATGCACCGGAGCCTTTGCTGGCGGCGTTCGCCAACGGCATGGCCACCCTGCCCGGCGAGTTGGGCGACATGGGCGACCGCCTGCAGTCGGCACAGGCCAGTGCCGATTGGCCTCGCTATGGGCGCGCGATGCGGCAGTTGATCGACAAGTACATCCGCACCATCGAGCAGCATTCGCCGGACGGGCAGCCGGAAAGCCTGCGCCTGTCCGAGCAGCTGCGGCTGCTGCTGGGCGGTGCGGTGGTGGCCCTGCTGCAGCACGACCCGGACCTGCGCGAGCAAGCGCAGGCGCTGGCCCTGCGCCTGCGCCAATGGCAGCCGGGCACAGCCCTGGAACCAATCGAACAGGGCGTGCGCGAACTTGGCCACCAGGTCGGCGTGCGTGCCGAAAGCTGGCAGGAGCAGCAGGCGCTGCTGCTGGAGCTGTTCGCGCTGCTGCTGGAGAACGTCAGCGAGCTGCTGGATGACCGCAGCTGGCTGCAGGGCCAGATCGCGGCGGTGCGCCAGTTGCTGGACGGTCCGTTGGAAGCCGAGGCAGTCGAGCGCACCCGCGCCGAGTTGCGCGAAGTGATCTACAAGCAGGGCCTGCTGCGCCAGGGCATCGACGATTCGAAGGCGGCGATGCGCGGGTTGATGGGCGAGTTCATCGAGCGCATGGATGGCATGGCCACCAGCACCGGCGAATACCACGACCGCATCGGCAGCTACGCGTTGCAGCTGCGCGAGGCGCGCAGCATCGCCGACCTCAACCAGCTGCTCCAGGAGGTGATGCGCGATACCGGCAAAGTGCAGCAGCAGGCCGCACAGGCCCGCGATCACCTGGCCAATGCGCGGCAGGAAGTGGAGCGTGCAGAGCAGCGCATTGCCGAGCTGGAGCAGGAACTGCGCGCCGCTGGTGACCTGGCACGCATCGATCCACTGACCCAGGCGCTGAACCGCCGTGGCCTGGATGAACTGCTGGAGCGCGAGCTGGCCCGAGCCGCGCGCAACAACTCACCGCTGGGCGTAGCGGTGATCGACCTGGATGATTTCCACCAGACCAATGACGCGCATGGGCATGCCGGTGGCGATGCGTTGCTGCAGCACCTGGTGGCCGTGTGCAAGCTGCTGCTGCGCGCCACCGACGGCATCGCACGGCTGGGCGGCGACGAGTTCGTGCTGGTGCTGCCGGAAACCCAGGGCGCCGACAGCATGGCCACCGTGCAGCGCCTGCAGCGCTCGCTGGCCCATCGCGTGCTGACCGTGCAGGACCAGCGCGTGCCGGTGCATTTCAGCGCCGGGCTGGCGCAGTGGCAGCCCGGTGACGATACCGAAACCCTGCTGCGGCGCGCCGATGACGCGCTGTATGCGGCCAAGCGGCAGGGCAAGAACCGCGTGCAGGCGGGGTGATCGTGGAATGGGGTCAGATCCCTTTTCCAACGGGAAAAGGGATCTGACCCCGAGGGTCTACGGGCTTATTTACCGCGCAGCTTCTGGAACCCGGTCACCGCTGCCAGCACGATGGCGCCGGCGATGATGCCGACCACCATGTTGCCCACCGCGCTCACCAGCCAGCCCCACTGCCCTTCGCCGCCCAGCGCCTGCACCGCGTGGTGCAGGGCCGGCACGTTGTGCACCAGGATGCCGCCGCCGACCAGGAACATGGCGATGGTGCCGGCCACCGACAGGAACTTCATCAGCCACGGCGCCGACGCCACCAGCCCGCGACCGAAGGCGGCAATGGCACCGCCCTTGCGCGACAGGTACAGCCCAACGTCATCGAGCTTGACGATGCCCGCCACCAGCCCATAGACGAACACGGTCATCGCCAGTGCGACCACGCTCAGCGTGAGGATCTGGTTGGTGAACGACGCAGTGGCGACCACGCCCAGGGTGAGCACGATGATCTCGGCCGAAAGGATGAAGTCGGTGCGGATCGCGCCCTTCACCTTGTCCTTCTCCCACGCGACCATGTCCACCTGCGCGTCAGCCAGCGCCTTGCGGCGTTCGGCCTGGCGCTCGGCATCGTCGTCGGAGGAATGCAGGAAGCGGTGCGCCAGCTTCTCCACGCCTTCGAAGCACAGGAAGGCACCGCCGATCATCATCAGCGGCACGATCAGCGGCACGTTCCAGCCGCGGCTGTGCAGCCAGGCTTCCAGCGCACTGATCGCCAGCGCCGCCGGCACCAGGATGACCTTGTTGACCAGCGAGCCCTTGGCCACCGCCCAGACCACCGGCAGTTCGCGGTTGGCGTTGACTCCGGTCACCTGCTGCGCGTTCAGCGCCAGATCGTCGCCCAGCACACCGGCGGTCTTCTTCGCCGCGACCTTGGTCAGGACCGAGACATCGTCGAGCAGGGAGGCGATATCGTCGAGCAGGGCAAACAGGCTGGCACCGGCCATGGGGCGTCCAAGAATGGGAATGAGCGGATTCTGACCGATCCGCCGGCCTCTGCGATAGCTGCGGGGTTCACCGCATGCCCACCTTCCCCCGGCGACACTGCCGAATCCGGACATTGCCGGCCAGCGGCCGGCACTACCGTCCTTGCCGCATGGGAGTTCCGCTTGAGCAATCCGCCCACCGCCAATGGCAATCCTCCGCTGGTCACAGGCATGAACCGGCGCAGCCAGATCCTGCGCCTGCTGCTGCGCTACCGCCATTCGGGCGTGTTCTCCGGCATGAACCTGGACGCCGCCAGCAACCAGGCCGACGTGCCCGCCGATGGCAACCCGGAACAGTTCGTCAGTGACCTGGAGGCCCTGGGGCCGACCTTCGTCAAGCTGGGCCAGATGCTGTCCACCCGCCCGGACATGGTGCCGGTGGAGTTCGCCACCGCCCTGGAACGCATGCAGGAAAAGGTGGCGCCGATCCCGGTCGAGCGCATCCACGCCATCATCGAGCAGGAGCTGGGGGTGGGGGTGAACAAGCTGTTTGCCTCGTTCGATCCCGAGCCGTTGGGTTGTGCGTCGATCGCGCAGGTACATCGCGCGGTGCTGCACGATGGCCGCCAGGTGGCAGTGAAAGTGCAGAAGCCTGAAGTGGCCGCGCAGCTGCGCTCGGACCTGGAAGCGCTGCGCAGCTTTGCGCTGGCCGCCGATCATCTGACCCAGGTGGGCCGCCGCGTGCGCCTGCGCGACTGGCTCAACGAGTTCGCCAAGACCCTGATGCAGGAGCTGGACTACCACACCGAGGCCGAGAACCTGGCCCGCTTCGGACGGCATCTGCGGCCCTTCCGCCGCCTGTGGGTACCGCAGCCGATCTGGGACTACAGCAGCCAGCGCGTGTTGACCATGGAGCTCGCCACCGGCGTGCGCGTGGATGCGATCTCTGGCGTGCGCCGCACCGAGCAGGACATGGATCCGCTGGCAGCGGCGCTGATCCGCGGCTACCTGGACCAGATCTTCGTGCATGGCGAGATCCATGCCGACCCGCACCCGGGCAACCTGCGGGTGATGCCCGATGGCCGGCTGGCGATCTTCGACCTGGGCATGGTCGCGCACATGCCGCCGCGCCTGCGCGAGCGGCTGCTGAAGATCCTGTTCGCCGCCGTCGATGGCCGCGGCGAAGAAGTGGCCGACGATCTGATCAGCATCAGTACGCGGCTGGAGGCCTTCGACGAAGAGCGCTACCTGCGCGAGACCGGCCAGCTGATCGCGCGCTACGCCGCCAGTGGCAGCTTCTCGGAAGGCCGCGTGGTGCTGGACATGGTGCGCATCGCCACTGCCTGCGGGCTGCGCACGCCGCCGGAACTGAGCCTGCTGGGCAAGGCCCTGCTCAACCTGGAAACCGTGTGCCGGCTGCTGGCGCCGGAGCTGGACACGCGCCGCATCGTCGAGCGCCAGCTGCAGCACGTGATGCGCGCGCGCCTGAAGAAATCCCTGTCGGCGGCCAACATCGCCAGCGAGGCGATGGAGCTGCAGCAGCTGCTGCGCGACGGGCCGCGCAAGCTGTCGGACATCATGGCGCTGCTGGCCGAGAACCGCCTGCAGATGAAGGTGACCGGGCTGGAAGAATCGCGGTTGATGGAGAACCTGCAGAAGATCGCCAACCGCGTGGCGGCCGGCATCATCAGCGCCGCGTTGATCATGGCTGCGGCAATGATGATGAAGATCGACACCGGCTGGCACCTGTTCGGCTATCCCCTCATCGCACTGATACTGCTGTTGATCGGCGTGGTGCTGGGGCTGGGCATCGTTACCAGTGCATTGCTGTTCGATCGTCGCGCGCGGGCGCGCGAGGAACGCGGGCACCGCTGATGCGTTGGCGAAAAGCCGCGTATTCATGCGGTTTTTAATGCAATCCAACGAAGCCTTTCACGCTCGTTTTACCTTCGCGGCGTGATTGCACGCACGTCCTTTCAACAAACATTTCAGTCAGCTTCGTGCATGCACTATCGGGTCATCGGCCTGTCATGTGGATGTGCTTGCAGCAGCGCCGGTCGGATGGACACGCGTCGGTACGACGTCCATCGCCACCACCCCGTCACTGCCGAAGCTGCCTATGCTCTGGACACTGCTGTTGTCGTTGTTGCTGCTGTGCTGGCTGTTCCTCGCGTCCGACAAGTGGGTGTGGTGGAAGGCCGGTGCATTCTCGCTGCTGTTGCTGATGCTCAGCACGTGGTGGCTGATCGACAAGCTGTCCGGTGATGGGCTCAACGCCGCCACGCTTTATCACCTCGGCGCCGACATGGAAGGCGCTGGTGTCTCCGACTTCAAGGGCTACATCGCCGGCTTCATCGTGCTGGCGCTGGTCTCGCTGCTGCCGCTGTTTGCCACGCGGGTGAAGCGCTGGCGCCGGCCCGGCCACGGTGGCGCGCTGTTCGCCGGCTTCGCGACCGTGTGGGTGGCCACGATCCTGATCAGCCCGCTGGCCCGTGACGGCCAACGCCTCTACCAGCAGCTGCGCCCGGTCGATTTCGCCCGTATCGCCCCCGAGTACCAGGTGCCGACTCAACCGCTGCAGCGCCCGCGCAACATCGTATGGATCTACGGCGAAAGCCTGGAACGCACCTATCTGGATGAGGCCGTGTTTCCCGGCCTGATGCCCAACCTCAACCGCCTGGCGTCCGAGTCGCTGGACGTGCGTGGCCTGGCCTCGGCCGAAGGCAGCGGCTGGACCATCGCCGGCCTGGTGTCGTCAATGGTGGCGTGCCGCTGACCACCTCGCAGGGCGACGAGAACAGCATGGACCGCATGGGCAGTTTCCTGCCCAAGGCGGTGTGCCTGGGCGACTACCTGAAGCAGCAGGGCTACACCAACCATTACCTGGGCGGCGCCAACGGCCAGTTCGCCGGCAAGGGCCAGTTCCTGGCCAGCCATGGCTTTGACGAAGTGCATGACCTGGCATGGTTCAAGCAGCAGAAGAAGATCGGCCGCATCCACTACTCGGCCTGGGGCGTGCACGACGACGTGCTGCTGGACACCGCCTACCAGCGGTTCGAGCAGCTCTCGCGCGCCGGTTCACCATTCATGCTGACCACGCTGACCATGGACACCCACCACCCGGCGGGCCACCTGCCGGTGTCGTGCAAGGGCGAGCGCTACCGCAGCGGGTACGGCAACATCGGCCTGCTCAATGCACTCAAGTGCACCGACCGCCTGATCTCACAGCTGGTCGAGCGTATCCAGGCCAGCCCGTATGGGAAGGACACGCTGATCGTGATCGCCTCCGACCACCTGGCGATGCCCAACGATCTCAGCCACGTGCTGGCCAAGCAGAAGCGCGAGAACCTGCTGCTGTTCCTCGGCGACGACATTGCTCCGCAGCAGCTCAGTGCCGACGCTGGCACCACCCTGGATTCCGGTGCGACCCTGCTCAGCCTGCTGGACCCGAACCTGAAGACGATGGGCTTTGGCCGTTCGCTGATCGACCCGCAGCGCGCGCCCAGCGCCAGCGTGGCCGCACGCCGCGATGATGGCCGCGACTACCCGCAGTACCTGGCCTTCGCCCGTTCGCTGTGGCTGGGCCAGCCGACCCGCGAACTGAAGATCGATGGCGATGATCAGGTGGTCATTGGCCTGCAGCACGTGCAACCGCCGGTGCTGCTGGAGTACGACAAGGACTGGGGCCTGAAGTCCGTGTATCTGGAGAACACCTCGCGCCAGTTCGATGATGCCAACCCGGACAACACCCTGGCCTACGTCGACCGTTGCACCGCGTTCGAGGACGGCTCGGCCGACGGCGACTGGTGCGCCCTGCTCGTCAACCGCGACAACGGCATCAAGCTGTACCGCGACAACGACCTGCGCGGTGGCATCGCGGTGGATGCACCGCTGGATACGCTCCAGGGCCCGCGCCCGAGCGTGCGCCAGGCACACATGATCACCCAGAAGGGACGCCGTACGCGTGCCGGCCAGTACATGCTGCAACTGGTGGCTAGCACGCGCCCGGACCGCGGCTTCTGGATCGAAGCGGTGTCCTCGCAGCGCAAGGTGGTGCTGGCCCAGCAGTGGGTGCAGCCCGATGCCAACGGCAAGATCAACGTGTCGTTCGGGCTGGATCACGAAGTGGACGATCTGGAGATCCGCGCGTGGTTGAACCACGCCGAGAAGCTGGCGGTGGATACGTTCGCACTGGTGCCCTCGCGCAGCCGACCGCGGGGGTAGGGCTATTTGCAGGGCTGCGCCCTGCCACCCGTGGTAGTGCCGGCCGCTGGCCGGCAACCTCAGAAGCAACAGCAACAGCTGGAATTCCGTGGGATGGCGGGGCGGTGTGGGTTGGCAGGACACGCCGTAAACCCGTCCATGGGGGCTCGATGGCGCCATCCATGGCGCCAACGGTCCTGCCAACCCACACCGCCCCACCTTTGACAGCTTCCGTGTGCTGTTGGTGGGTGTCGACCTTGGTCGACACACTCTGTCAGTTATCGAAAATCAAAATGGGGTCAGATCCGTTTTCCTCCGGAAAACGGATCTGACCCCAAAAGCAATTCCAACAGATCGCGGAAATCTGTCGAAGGCGGGGCGATGCCGGAGTGTGGGGTGTCAGCCGCATGGATGCGGCTGCCAAGCCTCCATGGAAGGATTCACGGCGTCCCCGCACTCCGGCACCGCCCCGCCATCCCACGGAATGCACGCTGTTGCTGTTGCTGTTGCTGTTGCTGTTGCTGCTGAGCTTGCCGGCCAGCGGCCGGCACTACTGCGGATCGCGGATGATGTGGATGTCGGTCGGGGTCGACAGCGGAATGTTCCGCTCGGCCAGGATCTGCAGCAGGCTGAAGTACAGGTCGCTGCGGGTGGCGTACACCTGCCGCGGGCTGGCCACGTACGCGAAGCTGTTGATGGTGATCTGGCCACCGGCAATGCTGTCGATGTAGACCGTCGGTGCCGGCTGATTCAGCACATTCGTGTGCGCGGTGTACGCATCCAGCAGCGCCTGCCGCAGATTGCCGACATCCGTGCTGGGCGGCACCGCGAACTGGATCTGGATGCGGCCCTGGTTGTTGCCCATCGTCATGTTGCGCACGGTCTTGGTGACCAGCTCGGAGTTGGGCACGATCAACGTCGACTTGTCGCCCACCTGGATCTCGGTCGAACGCAGGCTGATGCGGCGGATGTCGCCCTCCTGGTCACCCAGCTTCACCCAGTCACCGATCTTCACCGGCCGCTCGGCCAGCAGGATCAGGCCGGAGACGAAGTTCTGGGTGATCACCTGCAGGCCGAAACCGATACCCACCGACAGCGCGCTGACCAGCAGGGCCAGCTTGCTCAGCTGCAGCCCCATCGCGCTCAGCGCCCAGATCACCGCGATGATGATGCCCACATAGCGGGCAACGGTACTCACCGAATTACGCGCGCCCAGGTCCAGCTCGGTCTTGGGCAGGTAGGTGTCGGTCAGCCAGCGCTGTACCAGCTGGGTAACGGCCAGGCCAGCCAGCAGCACCAGCACCGCCAGCACGATGCGCACCGGCTCCAGCTTGGTTCCGCCAATGTCGAATCCAGAGGTGAACAGCGAGGAGAAGCGCTCCACCACCGCGCCGATGTTGCCGAACGGTGCCACCAGCGCCAGCAGCGCGATCAGTACGACGATGGTGCGCAACGCCGCCGACAGCAGCACGCCCGCTTGTTCCAGCCGGGATACGCTCAGGCCGGTGCTGAGCAGGATGGTCTGGCCGACCTTGCTGTCGGCGTTGAGCATCCAGGTGCTCAGGTCATCGACGAACTTGAACAGCAAGGTTGCGGCCAGCACTACGATGCTGCCGCCGATCAGCTGCTGGTTCACGAACTTGGCGAAATTCAGGTAGCCCAGCAACGTGGCGACGATGGCCGCCACCACCGCGATGTTGCCCGCTACCCGGGCCAGTACCAGCCAGCTGCTGCGGCGCACGGGCGTGGTTGCCCCCACGCCATCGGCCTGTGCTTCCAGCTTGGCCTCGGCCTCGGCGGTCTGCCGCCGATGCAGGCGCGCCAGGGTCACCAGCATGGCCATGATCAGGCCGAGGTAGGTCAGGGCAATCAGGCCGTCCAACGCCACCGTGGTGACATCGCTGGTGCGCGTAGCCTGGTCGAGGGCCACCAGCACCGTGCTCAGCCAGGCCAGCGCCGCCGCGCCCCAGGCGTATTTGCGAAGCTTCAGCGCGGCGGTGTCGTCCAGGTTCAACAGCCGCCATGATGGGCGCTTGGGCACCAGCAGGCAGGCGCTGAGCGCGGCAATGAAGGCCGCACGGAAGGTGGCGGTCTCCAGGCCGTCAGCCACCACCTGCAGGCGCGGCGCGATCGCATCGATCGCATCCAGCGCCGCCATCAGTACCACCACGGCATAACCGGGCAGCAGCGTGCCCACCAGCAGCAGCCACATCGCCAGGCCAGACCGGCGCAGTCGTCCATCAGGCGCGCGCTCGGACGCGGCGAACTTCCGCCCCAGCCTGCGCAGCCACAACCGCAGCGGGAACATCATCACCAGCGCGACCAGCAGGCCCAGCAACGGCGTGCCCCAGCCATGGGTGCGGATGCCGGCGACCAGCGCGTCACGCCCCTGCTCGGCCAACGGCGCAACGCGCGCGATATCGATCGGCAGGCGCTCGGCCACCTTGCTCCACAACGCGGGCGACAGCGGCGAGGCGACCTTCTGGCCCAGTTCTTCCGTGCGTTGTGCGGTGCGCTGCTGTTCGATGTCGGTCGCCAGCTGCTGTGCACGCACGGCACTGGCCTTGGCCTGGGCCACCGACGCGGCCAGGCCGTCGCGCTGCCTGGTTATGGCCCGTCGCTGCGCTGCCAGCTCCGGCGGCTCCGTGGTGCCCTCGGCAGGCGTCCCCAGCTGCGCCAGCTGCTCGTTGATGCGATCCAGCTGGGGCTGCAGTGCCTTTTCCAGTGCCTCGGCGTCACGCCGTGCCTGCGAGGCATTCTCGGACAGCATCGCCAGCGTCTCGGTGGCTTCCGCATCGCCACGCTTGCGCTCGACATCCTTCAACCGCGAATCGATCTCCGCCAGCTGCTGCTTGGGCGTGGGGTCCTCCTCCTGTGCCAGCACCGGCGCGGACAGCAGGAAGGCAGTGCACAGCAGCAGGACCCACCAGGGCCCCCGTGCACGGATCGATCGCAGGAAAGAAGACACGCAGCCACACCGGTTCGCGCGGACCACCGCGCCTGCGCGCGACTATACGGCACAGGCGGTAAACGGCGGATGGGGGACGTGCAGCAGTATCAGTACTTCAGGCGCAGCTCTTCCACGGTCGGCTGCTGCAGCGCGTACCAGTCCTGGAACTCTTCCTCGGTGATCTCGTCGGGCGCATACACCGCCACCGGGTGCCACTCGTGGTCGGTCGGCAGTGGCTGGCGCGGGCCGGCTCGCAGGCTGTAGCTGACGCCCTCGTAGTCGACCAGATCATCGACCTGCGGCCACTGTTCGCGTGCGAACGCGGATTCACTCTTCAACAGGATCACCTGGTACATCGGCACCTCCACCTCGGTTGGATCAGGAAAACACGGCGCTGGCGGCAGGATACCGCCATGCCGGTGACAACAGGCACGTCGCAGCGGCGACGGATCGTTCTGGACACGGCCATCGCCCCGGCTTCACCCGCCCATGGCGAGCCCATCGGCATCGTGGAGGCCCGCCCCTGACACGATGACCGATGACCGAGCACCCGTCGCTGAAGACCGTCGCCGACCTCAAGCTGCCGCGCTACCTGGGCACCTGGTACGAGATCGCGCGCCTACCGATGCGCCACGAGCCGGAAGGCTGCACCGATGTGTCGGCGCACTACACCCTGCTCGACAACGGCAATGTCGGCGTCACCAACCGCTGCCGCATGGACGGCGAGATCGAAGAGGCCACCGGCGAGGCCTGCGCCGTCGACAACGACAGCGCGCGCCTGGAGGTCAGTTTCCTGCCCAAGGGCCTGCGCTGGCTGCCGTTCGCCAAGGGCGACTATTGGGTGATCCAGGTCGCCCCGGACTACAGCGTCTCGCTGGTCGGCAGCCCGGATCGCAAGTACCTATGGCTGCTGGCGCGCGAGCCACGCCTGGACGCGACCGTGCAGGACCATTATCTGGCCGCGGCCCGCCTGCAGGGCTTCGATCTGTCCGAACTGATCCAGACCCCGCATACCGGCCACCCCACCGCCTGAGCACGACCACGCATGGACCTGAAAAGTGGCTACCCCTGGTGGGCAGTGCGCAACGGACTGCTGCAGGCCTTTCCCCCGCTGGAGCAGGATCTGCGCTGCGACGTGCTGGTGGTCGGTGGCGGCATCACCGGTGCGCTGATCGCCGACGAACTGTCCGCCCACGGCCACGAGGTGGCGGTGATCGAGCAGCGCGACATCGGCTGGGGCAGCACGGCGGCCAGCACCGCGCTGTTGCAGTATGAGATCGATACCCATCTGCTGGAACTGGCCGAGCGCTATGGCAAGGATGCCGCCGCCCTGGCCTACCTTGCCTGTGCCGACGCGATCCCGGCACTGGCCGAAGTGGCACGCGGGCTGAAGGAGGTGGACTTCCGGCCGATGGACAGCCTGTACCTGGCCAGCCGGCGGCGCGACGTGCCGCGCCTGATGGCCGAAGGAGCTGCACGCCGTGATATTGGACTGGACGCGCGTTGGCTGGACCGCGAAGCCCTGCGCGAACGCTTCGACGTGGATGCCGGCGGCGCCCTGTTGACCCGCCAGGCAGCGCGGGTCGATCCCTACTGCCTCACCTACGGCCTGCTCAAACGAGTGCGCCGCCGCGGCGGCCATGTGCACGACCGCACCGTGCTGCACACGCTGAAGCCTGGCGCGCAGGGGGTGACCGCGATGACCGAGGCCGGCGCCACGGTCCGTGCCCGCCACGTGGTCCTGGCGATGGGCTACGCCAACCAGCGCTGGCTTGAACAGCGGGTCGCGCGCAACCGCAGCAGCTACGCCTTCATCACCGACCCGATCGATGCGGACACGCTGGGCCGGCTGCAGCGCACGATGGTGTGGGAGAGCGCACGCCCGTACCTGTACCTGCGCGCCACCGGCGACCGCCGCCTGCTGGTGGGTGGGCTGGACGACGCCATCGATATCCCGGCGCGGCGCGACCGGCGCGTGCAGCGCAAGGCCGAAAAGCTGATGGATCAGCTCCTGCACTGGTTCCCGCGGCTGGACCCGGTGCCCGCCTTTTCCTGGGCCGGCACCTTCGCCGAAACCGCCGACGGCCTGCCCTTCTTCGGCCCGCACCCGCAGTGGGGCCCGCGGGTGCATTTCGCCATGGCCTACGGTGGCAACGGCATCACCTATTCGATGATCGGCGCCCAGCTGCTGCGGGCCCGGATCGAGCGGCGCAAGCATGCGCTGGAAGGGCTGTTCGGGTTCGGGCGGTTGTGACCTGCAGCCGGCCGCGGCCGGCTCTACCCCAATCCGGCGCCGACAGGCATCATTCAAGCAACCCCTGCTAGCGTCGGCCTGTACCGCCGCGTGTTGCGCGGCCACCTGTCCGCTGGAGCGCCGTCATGATCCGCCCCCTGACCCTGCTGCTGTGCCTGGCCCTGCCGGGAACCGTGCTGGCCCAGTCCGCCGCTGGCGCTACCGCGCCGCAGGCTGCCGGCCTGGACCTGACGCTGCCGCAGGCGCCGCTGCGCTACCTCAACGACCCGGCCCTGCAGCAGGACCCGCCCGGCACCTATTACGGCGACAAGAGCGGCCCGCGCGTGCACGACGACGCGAAGATCGCCGACGTCACCGACGACAAGGTCAAGGTGTCGGGCAGCTTCACCACCGGCATCGGCTATTCGAAGAACGGCGGCAACAGCCACTACAACGCGGCCACGCTGAACCTGAGCAAGAACTACACCACCGATGAGGGCAAGACCCACGGGGTCAACCTCAACATCCATGTGAGCGAGGGCAAGGGCCCGGGCTTCTTCGGCCCGTACGGCGGCTACTACGGCCGTGGCCCGGGCTATTGGGACTACCCGCCGCCGTACGGCTGGTAGGCCAGCCCCTGTAGAGCCGAGCCCATGCTCGGCTACGGTTGGCCGCAAAGCCGAGCATGGGCTCGGCTCTACAGAGGCCAACGTCAATCCAGCCAGCCATCGCGCTCGCTGTGCAGGATGCGGCCGTCGTAACCGCTCAGGCGCACCTCCACCTTCTGGTTGCGGGCATTGCGGGCTTCCAGCGACCAGGTCGCACCATCGCGTTGCAGCGAGTGGATCTCGCGCAGGCCATGCGACTGCGCCCGTGCCAGCACCTGCTCGGTGGTCAGCAGCGCGCGGCCGCTGTGCTCATCGAAGATCTCGCCGGTCTTCGGGTCCACGTAGACTTCGCTGAAGCGGCCATCGGCGCGGCTCACGTCGGCTTCCCACAGGCCGTCATCGCGTTCGATCTCGTGGATCTGGGTGTAGCCGGCCTTGCGCAGGGTCTGTTCGACCTGGGCCATGCCCAGCGGCGCGGCCTGTGCGGCCGGTGCAATGGCCAGCAGGGCAACGGTGGCGAGGGTGAGCGACTTCAACATGGGGGTTCTCCTGTTCGTGTTCGTGGCCGGACCATCCCGGCAACGCCACGATGCATGCCTCGGTTAACAGCGCCTTAGCCGTGGCTGTTAGCCGGCTGTTAGTCATCCCCGGCACACTCGCGCCTGAACCCCTCCTTCTTTCTTTCTGCACCCGCATGCTTCCCACCCTGCCCCTGCTGCTGGCCCTGGCCGGCTCCCCGATCGCCGCCGCGCCCGTACAGGACCCGGCGCAGCAGGTCGCGCGCCGTGCCGTGCAGCAGGGCCGCTACGTGCCGCTGGAAAGCGTGGTGCGCGATGCGCTCAAGCGCTACCCGGGCCAGCTCCTGGAAGTGGAGCTGGACGACGGCGTCTACGAAGTGGAGATCCTGCGCGGCGACGGCGTAGTAGTGGAGCTGGACTATGATGCGCGCAGCGGAAAGCTGCTGAAGACGGAGCTCGACGACTGATGCGCATCCTGTTGGCCGAAGACGATGCCGCACTGGCACAGCGCCTGGTGCCCCTGCTGGAACAGGCCGGCTATGTGGTGGCGGTGGTCGCTGACGGCCGCGAGGCCGAGGAGATCGGCCAGGTCGAAGACCTGCAGGCCGCCATCGTCGACTTGGGCCTGCCCGGGCTGGACGGACTGAGCATGATCGAGCGCTGGCGCGGCAATGGCCGCAGCTTTCCGGTGCTGGTGCTGACCGCGCGGGCGCGCTGGCACGACAAGCTGGCTGGCTTCGATGCCGGCGCCGACGACTACCTGACCAAACCGTTCCAGGCCGACGAACTGGTGCTGCGGCTGCGCGCACTGATCCGTCGCAGCCATGGCCACGCCAGCCCGCGCCTGCACTGCGGCCCGCTGCAGCTGGACGTCAACGCCGGCCGCTTTGAGCTGGATGGGCAGGCGCTGCCGCTCAGTCCGCAGGAGTTCCGCCTGCTCAGCTACTTCATCCATCACAGCGGACAGGTGATCGGCCGCGACCGGCTGGGCGATCAGGTGTTCGACGGTGGCCACGACCCGGACTCCAATGCACTGGACGTGCTGCTCGGACGCGTGCGACGCAAGCTCGGCATCGACCTGATCCAGACCGTGCGCGGCCAGGGCTGGCGGCTGGCCGCGCCGTGAGCCGGCAACCATCGCTGCGACGGCGCCTGCTGCTGGCCGGCGGCGTCGGCCTGCTGCTGGTCTCGCTGCTGGCCAGCGCGTTGCTGGGCGAGCTGTTCAAGCGCAGCGCGCGCGACCGCCTCGACCACGAACTGCAGCAGGACATGCTGACCCTGCTGGCGCAGGCCGAAGTGGATGCGGACGGACAGCTGCGCCTGCGCCAGGAACCCAATGACGCACGCTTCCAGCGCGTGTTCTCCGGTGCCTACTGGCAGATCGCCGGTGCCGATGGCCGCGTGCTGCTGCAGTCACGCTCGCTGTGGGATGAAACCCTGCCGGCGCCGGTTGCCGGGCCGGCCACCCGCAACCTGCCCGGGCCGCTGCAGCAATCCCTGCGCGCACGCGTGCAGCAGGTGCGCCTGCCACGCGCCAGCGAACCGTTCGTGGCCGTGGTTGCCACTGATCGCAGTGCGTTGGATGCGGATGTCGCTGCATTCCGCAAGCGCACCGCCATCGCGCTGGGCGTGCTGGTCGCCGCCTGGCTGGCGGTGCTGGCCAGCCAGGTGCACTTCGGCCTGCGCCCACTGCATCGCCTCGGTGCGCAGCTGGAACAGGTACGCCGCGGTGATGTGCTGCGCATCGACACGCAGGAACTGGGCGCGGAGGTCGCACCGCTGGGGGAAGAACTCAATGCACTGCTGGACCACCAGCAACGCATGGTCGCGCGTGCGCGCACCAGTGCACAGGATCTGGCGCATGCGCTGAAAACCCCGCTGAGCGTGCTGGCCACCGAAGCTGACGGCGATGGCGCGGACTGGCGGGCCACCGTGCGCGAGCAGAGTGCGCGCATGCAGGCCAGCGTCGACCGTTACCTGGCTGCAGGACTGGCCGCCGACCATCGCCAGCGCACCGACGTGGCGGCCGTCGCACAGGCGATGTGCCGGCTGATGGCACGCGTGCATGGCGAACGTGGCATCGCGTTCACGGCGGCGGGCATCGATCCGACGCTGCAGTTCGCCGGTGCCAGTGCGGATCTGGAGGAGATGCTGGGCAACCTGCTGGACAATGCCGGGCGCTGGGCACAGCGGCAGGTCCAGGTCAGCGCGGAAACCGACGACGGCCAGTTGCGCATTGAGGTCCGCGACGACGGCCCCGGCCTGGCCGCAGACGCCCTGCAACGGGTCACCCAGCGTGGCGTGCGGCTGGATGAGCGCGTGGGCAGCAGTGGATTGGGGCTGGCGATCGTGGGAGATATCGCCGCCAGTTATGGAGGGCGCGTGGTGCTGGAGAATGTACAGCCGGGCCTGCGCGCGACGTTGTGGCTGCCGGTGGGGTGAAACGACCAACCTGACGGTGGGTAGCGCCGGCCGCTGGCCGGCAACCACGTGGTCACCAGGAACACCCTGCGGAAGCCGGCCAGCGGCCGGCTCTACCAAGCGCCAATCCGACCGGTCGCCGTGCATCAAGCATCAACGGTGATGCATCCACCAGCAATCAATTGCGTCCAGCGCGATGTGGATGATCAGACCAATGCCGAACAACCGCGTTTTCTTCGGAACGCACAGGCCTGCATACACGGCAATTGCCGGTGCGGTGTGCAGCGGGTGGAAACCGATGCTGCAGCGGTTCGGTGCGTAGATCGGATCGGCCAACAGGTGGTCCAGGTCGATGATCCAGCCCAGCAACAGCAGCAGCCACGCCGAGGCGAAGCGTTTGCGCCAGAACAGCCATGCCAGCAACGCTGGCACGGCGGCATGCAGGAACAGGTGGAAGATCGCGCGCGCGCTCATCGCAACGGTAGCGCCGGGCAAGCCCGGCGCTCTCCATCAGACCAGCGGTTCGTCAGACAGGTAGGTGTAACCGGTCAGGCCGGCTTCCAACGCTTCGGACAGTTCCTGCGCGCGTTCCGGCGACAGCTGCGCTGCAGCCACGCGCTGCGCATAGGTCGCCCGCAGTTCGTCCAGGCGGTAACCCACGTAGTCCAGCATCACGTCGGTGGTATCGCCACGGCGCTGCTGGGTAATGGCATAGCCATCGGCATCGGCCAGCACTTCCACCGCGTCGGTATCGCCGAACAGGTTATGGATGTCGCCCAGGATTTCCTGGTAGGCGCCGACCATGAAGAAGCCGATGCGGTAGCTCTCGCCCGGCTTCATCTTGTGCAGCGGCAGCGAGCTGTCCAGGCTCTCGTTCTCGACATAGGTTTCCACCATGCCGTCCGAGTCGCAGGTCATGTCAGCGATGATGCCGCGGCGGTCCGGGGTCTCGTCCAGGCGCTCGATCGGCACGATCGGGAACACCTGGTCGATCGCCCACACGTCCGGGATCGATTCGAACACGCTGAAGTTGACGAAGTACTTGTCGACCAGGCGCTCGTTCAGTTCGTCCAGCACCGGGCGATGGCTCTTCTCGTCATAGCTCAGGCGCGCACGCACGCCGTGGGCGATGGCATAGAACAGGTCGTCGATGCGCGCACGCTGCGGCAGGTCGATCTGGCCCAGCGCGTAACTGGCCAGGCCTTCGGCATGGAAATGCTGGGCTTCCTGGAACAGTTCCACCGCCGGGCGCACGTCCAGCTCGTCGTGGATCTCGCGCAGGTGGCGGATCGCCGCCGGCTCGTCGTCGTGCTGGTCCGGCACGCGGCCTTCCTGCGCTTCTTCCACTTCCGACACATTGGCGATCAGCACCGCGTGGTGCGCGGTCATCGCGCGGCCGCACTCGGTGACGATGCGCGGCGGGGTCAGGCCGAACTCTTCGCAGGCATTGGCCAACGGCTGCACGATGTTGCTGGCGTAGGAATGCAGGCCGTAGTTGATCGAGCAGAAGCTGCGCGAACGGGTGCCTTCATAGTCCACGCCCAGGCCACCGCCCACATCGACGTGGGTGATCTTCGCGCCCAGGCGCGACAGCTCCACGAAGTAGCGGGTGGCTTCGCGCATGCCGTTGGCGATGTCGCGCACGTTGGAGATCTGCGAGCCCATGTGGAAGTGCAGCAGGTTCAGGCAGTCGGCGTACTCGGTGTCACGCAGCGACTTCCACAGGTCCAGCAGCTGGCGCGGCGACAGGCCGAACTTGGCCTTGTCGCCACCGCTGTTCTGCCACTTGCCGGCGCCCAGCGAGGCCAGGCGCATGCGCACGCCCAGGCCCGGCTTCACGTCCAGCGCCTTGGACTCTTCCAGCACCAGCTTCAGCTCGGACGGCTTCTCGATGACGATGAAGGTCTGCAGGCCCAGCTTGCGGCCGATCAGGGCCAGGCGGATGTACTCGCGGTCCTTGTAGCCGTTGCAGACGATCAGCCCGCCCGGGCGCGACAGCGCCAGCACGGCCATCAGCTCGGGCTTGCTGCCCGCTTCCAGGCCGAAGCCCTCGCCGTGGTGGCTGGCCAGGGTGCCGGCCACGCCGCGGGTCTGGTTGACCTTGATCGGGTACACGGCGGTGTAGCCGCCGCTGTACTCCCAGTCCTGCTGGGCCTGGGCGAAGGCCGCCTGCAGCTTGCCCAGGCGCTGGCCGAGGATGTCCGGGAAGCGCACCAGCAGCGGCAGCTTGGCGCCCGCCGCGCGCGCCGCATCGACCACCTTGGGCAGCGACACCACCGGGCCGTCCGCCCCGGTCGGTCTCACCACCATGTGCCCGGCCTGATCCACGTCGAAGTAACCGTCCGCCCAATGCGGGATCGAGTAGGTCTTGCGGGCTTGGTCGAGGGACCAATCGGTCATTTCAGTCGGCCTTGTTGGCAATAAAAGGGGGGGCATGATAACGCCTATGTGCCCACAGGTTCGTTATCATGCGCGCCCGCGCCCGTGACAGGTTCCAACCTGAACGGGCCGATCCGTCCGGATGTGGCATCTGTGCCACGCGGCCCCGCCCGCCAGCCCGGCTCCACCCCTCCGAACAGGACTGTTTTCCCATGACTGTCAGCAACAACTGGTACATCGAACACTTCGAGCGCACCGGCTCGGCCATCGGCTACCGCATCACCGGCAAGCTGGACGAGGTGCAGTCGCCGTTCCAGAAGATCGAGATCTTCCAGACCACCGACTGGGGCAACCTGATGACCATCGACGGGGCCATCATGCTGACCAGCAAGGACAACTTCTTCTACCACGAGATGATCAGCCACCCGGTGCTGTTCACCCACGCCGCGCCCAAGCGCGTGGTGATCATCGGTGGCGGCGACTGCGGCACCCTGCGCGAAGTGCTCAAGCACAAGGGCGTGGAGAGCGTGACCCAGTGCGATATCGACGAGCAGGTCACCGTGATGGCGCGCAAGCACTTCCCGGAACTGTGCGACTCCAACGACGACGCCCGCGCCGAGCTGCTGTTCGACGACGGCGTGGCCTACATGGCCAACTGCCCGGCCGGCAGCGTGGACGTGGTGATCGTCGATTCGACCGACCCGGTCGGCCCGGGTGAGGGCCTGTTCAACAAGGCCTTCTACGAGAGCTGCTTCAAGGCCCTGAAGGACGACGGCATCCTGGTGCAGCAGTCCGAGTCGCCGCTGATGCAGCTGGCGCTGATCAACGAAATGCGCACCGAGATGGGCAAGGCCGGCTTCGGTTCGTTCAAGACCCTGCCGTTCCCGCAGCCGTGCTACCCCACCGGCTGGTGGAGCGTGACCATGGCGCGCAAGGGCGACAGCAGCTTCGACTTCCGCCAGGCCGACTCGGCCGCCAAGACCTTCAACACCCTGTACTACACCGCCGCGCTGCATACCGGCGTGCTGGTGACCCCGCCGTTCGTGCAGGCGGCGTTGAAGGGTTGATCCAAACAAAAACCCGCGCTGGCGACAGCGCGGGTTTTCTGCTTTCTGTAGAGCCGAGCCCACGCTCGGCTGCTCTTCGGACAGGTTGCGGTAAACCAAGCCGAGCATGGGCTCGGCTCTACAGTTACAGCGCCCAGATACCCGCGATCACCGCCACCACCAGGCCCCACTTGATCAGCTGGTAGGCCACCACGCTGCGCTCGCGCAGTGCCTTGGCCTTCAGGCGCACCTTGTAGACGCTGCCGAATGCCTTGTTGACGCCACCGGTCGGGTCGCCCGGCAGGTTCGGCGAGGCGCCGCCGGCCAGCAGCGTGGCCGCCACCGCGCGGTTGAACAGCCCCGGCAAGCCGAAGCGCAGCGGGCGGGCGATGTCGCAGAACAGGATCACGCGGTCCTGCTGCGTCTCGTTGTGTGCATGGTGGATGTAGGTCTCGTCGAACATCATCCACTCGCCGTCGCGCCAGCTCTTCTTGATGCCGTCCACTTCGATGTAGCAGGCATCGTCGTTGGGCGTGCTCAGGCCCAGGTGCAGGCGCAGCGAGCCGGCGAACGGGTCGCGGTGCGGGCGCAGCTCACTGCCCGGCGGCAGCTGCGCGAACATCGCCGCACGCACATCCGGGATCGACTCGATCAGCGCCGTGGTCTTCGGGCACAGCGTCTTCGCCGACGGGTGCGACGGGCCGTACCACTTCAGGTAGAAGCGCTTCCAGCCACGACGGAAGAACGAATTGAAGCCGGCATCGTTGAACGTGCTGGAGGCGGCGATCTTCTGCGCGTCGCGCAGCGCCAGCGCCTCGTCGCGGATCATCTGCCAGTTCTGGCGCAGCGGCTCCAGCTGCGGGAACTCCTTGCCCGGGTCCAGGAACGGCGTGGTCGGCACCTTCGAGAACATGTACATGACCACGTTGATCGGGGCCATGAAACTGGAGTGGTCCAGCAGCTGGCGCGACCAGCGCGCGCGGACCTTGCCACGGAAGTGGATGTACAGCACGCAGGCCACGAACAGCGCTGCAATGACGATTTTGATGATCAAAGCACTTTCCTCCAGCCGCGGCCGGAACGGGAAACGGGGCGATGCACGGCCAGGCGGCCAGCACCGGTGGGGAACGCGGCAGGGGACGGGGACGTGCCGGAGGGGGGCGGCCGCCGATGTCGCGGGCTAACAGCTTATGGTCGGCAGGCCGTGCGCCGGGGTCAAGTTGCCCGTGCGCCGCGTTCAGCCGGTTGTGGACGAGGCGCAGGGCTGAGCGCGCAAGCGGTTGATACTAAAGGCCAACTGGAATAAGTGAGACAGAATTGTCCGATTCTGCGCGACGAACTGTTCCAGCCACGGCCCCGACATTTCTCCGACAAATCGTGGAATAGCGAACTGGCGAGTACTAAAATTAACGAAAACTTAGTAACTCCCTGTAACACCGGTTCGCTTGACGCTTTGCGCCACCCACCGGGTCGTCCGAGACCCCGACATGCACCTTCCTGCCCTGCCATCCTCTTCCTGCGGCGATGACGCCGCCTCCCCGCTGCTGCTCAAGCGCGGCGAGCGTTTCCTGGCCCCGGATGTCTACCGCACCTGCCTGGACGGGCGCGAGGCGGTCATCAAGGACTACTCCCGCTACCGAGGCACCCCCGTTTCGCTGATCGCGCGGCTGATGGTGCGCCGTGAAGCACGCATGCTGCAGCGCCTCGGCGGCTGGAAGCATGCCCCCGCACTGCTCGGCACCCTGGGCGGCCTGGCGCTGGGCATGGAGTTCATCCCCGGCCAGACGCTCAGCACCGCGCAGGCCGTCGGCAATGAAGTGTTCGAGCAGCTGCAGCACGCGCTCAGCCGCCTGCACGCCGCCGGCATCACCCACAACCACCTGCATGGCACCAACGTGGTGGTGAGCGGAGGCGTGCCGGTGCTGCTGGACTTCACCTCGGCCTGGCGCGTACCGCGCTGGCTGCGCCGCAACCCACTCAGCCGCCAGCTCAGCCGCAGCGACATGAAGAACCTGCTGAAGATGCGCCAGCGCCTGACCGGCCAGGCCCCGAGTGCCGCGCAGGCCGCACTGGTGGCCGATCCGGGCTGGGTGGCCGCGGTGCGGCAGGGCTGGAAGCGGTTCTACAAGTGGGCGAAGCGGCGGTAAGCGCTGCTCGCCCTGCATTGCTTGCGCGACTGCTGTTTGCCCTGCATTTGCCCCGGGCCACACGCCCGATGTGCTCTGCGATACTCGTCGGCACGCCACTCGCAAGGACGCTGGGCATGCCGACACCTGAACACACCCGCCTGCTGACTGCAGCCGCAAGATCCATACTGCGCCCCTTGGGCTGCGTGCAGAAAGGCCGTTCGCGCACTTGGCTTGACGACCAGGGCTGGTGGGTCGGCGTGGTCGAATTCCAGCCTTCAGCATGGGACAGAGGCAGCTATCTCAATGTCGGCGCATGCTGGCTCTGGGAAGAAAAGGACTACCTGTCCTTCGACGTGGGCGGCCGTGTTGCCGGATTCCAACGCTTCACCGAAACCGCCGAGTTTGCCTCGGCCGCACAGACACTGGCCGAGCAGGCCGCAGCCGAGGTACTGGCGCTGCGTGACCGCTTTCCCACCCCGGGGCACGTGCGTACATTGATGAGTCATCACCCCCAACCAGGCATCCGCGAACACATCCATGCCGGCATCACCGCCGGGCTGGCGGGCGCTTACGACGAGGGTCGCAGGCACTTCGCACTGGCC
Source organism: Stenotrophomonas sp. FR010 (assembly GCF_047520755.2). Taxonomy (NCBI): domain Bacteria; kingdom Pseudomonadati; phylum Pseudomonadota; class Gammaproteobacteria; order Lysobacterales; family Lysobacteraceae; genus Stenotrophomonas; species Stenotrophomonas sp. FR010. The sequence continues at coordinate 72,279 of NZ_JAXBQT020000005.1, forward strand.
GCTACGGAGACCCACCCAGCGCCATGGGTCGATGTGCTGAAGCAACGCTGTGCCGAACTCACGCCACTCCTGCAACCTGATGGCGGCTTCGAGGCAGAGATCGGCGCCATCGTGACGCGCACCCGCCGCGCGCTCGGTCTGCCGGAGTGGCGGTCGTCCCCCCTCATTCCGCCCGGTTGATCTCACCGGGACGGCACTTCATTGCACACGGGTGTTCGCACCACCCGATCCCGGCTGTAGAGTCGAGCTTGCTCGACTCTACGACAGAGGGGTCAAGCATCCCGTCGCCCAGACAGCGCAGCGGTCCAGCATCCCGCGCCGCAGACGGCCGTCCACACCTCCACTTACAACGCGTCCGCGTCCAACTCGCCAGTACGAATACGCACCACGCTGCCCAGGTCGTACACGAACACCTTGCCGTCACCAATCTTGCCGGTACCAGCGGCCTTCACGATCGCCTCAACCACCGCCTCCACCTGGTCATCGGTTACCGCCACTTCCAGCTTCACCTTCGGCAGGAAATCGACCACATACTCCGCGCCACGGTACAGCTCGGTGTGGCCCTTCTGGCGACCAAAGCCCTTCACTTCCGTCACCGTGATGCCGGTAACCCCACGCTCGGCCAGCGCTTCGCGCACGTCGTCGAGCTTGAACGGCTTGATCACCGCCATGACCATCTTCATCGTCTATCTCCTGTCTTCCGGCGTGGAGGATAGCGCCTGAACGCGGCCCGTGCGAAGCCGCTGCCGCCTGTCCGGGCAGTGGGTGCCAGCAGTATCCTTGTGCCCGAATGGCCTGCCCGCGCCGGATGCACGGGCCCACCCCCACGGAGCACCCCATGATCGACCTGAACCAAATCGATGACCTCGCCCGTCGCCTCAGCGACCTGGTGCCGCCGGGCCTGCGCGAATCGCGCGAGGAACTGCAGGCCACCTTCAAGAGCGCACTGCAGGCCGGCCTGGCCAAGCTCGACCTGGTCACCCGCGAGGAGTTCGAAGTGCAGCGCGCCGTGCTGCTGAAGACCCGCCAGAAGCTGGACGCACTGGAAACCGCCGTGCGCGAGCTGGAAGGGCGCGGCGCCGCAGAATGAAAAAAGGAGGCGCACTGCGCCTCCCGTTTACAGATTATTTCCCGGATGGGGCCTTGCAGCAAGGCCCACCGGGCGCCCTAGACTCGCCGGCCTGTCGATCCGGCAGGACACGCAGGGGCAGTGCCGATGGCGCAGGACACCGAATGGACACCCGTTTCGCATGACACCTGCGACCAGATCGCCGGGCCGTTCTATCACGGCACCCGCGCTGATCTGGCGGTGGGCGAGCTGCTGAGCGCGGGCTTCCGCTCCAACTATCGCGACAGTGTGGTGATGAACCACATCTACTTCACCACGATTGCCAAGGGCGCCCGGTTGGCTGCGGAGATGGCTCGCGGTGAGGGGCGGCCGCGCGTGTATGTGGTGGAGCCGACCGGGCCGTTTGAGGACGATCCGAATGTGACCAACAAGAAGTTTCCCGGGAACCCGACGCGGTCGTATCGGAGTGCGCAGCCGTTGCGGGTGGTGGGGGAGATTGTGGAGTGGGAGCTGTATGACTCGGAGTTCGTTCGGCAGTTGAAGGCGTTTGTTGCTTCGGGCAGTGGGGAGATCATCAATTGATGACCTACTGGCGTTGGGCGTTGCACACCTCTTCATCGGCTTCATAGATGTCCAGCCCGAGCTCAATGCCGCGCTCACCCAAGGCGAGCAGCGCGCGAGGCGAAAGCGAGACACCACCGTTGCTGCTGCCCATGAAAAGACCGCAGAACAGATCAGGTCGGAAGCGTGCCAGAGACTGCCATACGGCGAGAACGCCGGTGAGCTGATCGAGGATTTCGAAGATCTGAGCGTCCAGATCTTCAGGCTCACGACGCTCCGCATCAAGTTGCCAGCTGCCAGTCCTGGCGATGCGCACGGTACCTGATTGGTTGCCTCTGAGTTCCTGGCCCTTGTGATGCGAAGCGGTCGGGGTCGCCCCGAGCAAGGCACTGACTTCTTCGGGCAGGAGGTCGTCTCCGAAGAATCGGAGGGTTACCAGGGAATGATCGAATGCGGCCATTGGAATCCAATTGTCCTTTCGGAATCTCTTCCAATCCACACGCCTCATCGACGCAAGGTCAGCTATCAACCGGAAGCGATCGTTAATAGCAGAGCTCAGGCCCAGCTGCGAAGCGGCTTCGGCAGTAATGAGCTCTTTAGCCGCTAAGTCACGTTGTAACGGAAGCTATGCCCGTAGCGGCCCATGCTTGTCCCACCGAAATGCGCATCATCCACGTTAAGAATGCGAGGAAGTGATAGCAATCCTCCTTGCGCGGCCTCAGTAGAATATAGGTGGATAACGCTGACAAAGAGTGCTGCGACGGAGTTTAGGCAGTTCTTCAACGTGGCCTTGTCGAAGTGGTTGTGTCGGTGATGCTTTACCTTATTGTGATCCTGCCACCAGAACGGCGGTGTATTGGCCGTCCAGCTTGTCCATGGGTTGAGCGTAAGACCATACCGAGGAACAAGGACGCTAAAGCCAATAAAATTTGGACAATGCGGCACGATATCCGGGTAGTAAGCGTTGATGCTCGAAGCCTTTGAGGTTGGATTGTGCTTTAAGGCTATCTGCTTGAGGACGACGTCGACCTCGGCACTAGCGCTCAGAAACAGACGAGCTATCTCAATGGAAAAGGTGCCGTCGTTCTGGCCCGATAGATCAACGTACCGGGCGAGCCGATCCAAGTCTTCCTCCAACGCGAGGAAGTAGTTCCAGTGAATTAGTGTGCTTGTTCTGTTGATCGCCACGCCTCCTCCTTGGCGGTGAACTACCCAATAGAAGGACCCTGGGTCCGGTTGTGCTACTTACCCACAAGGCAGCGTATGGGGACTTTCCACCCTTATACACCACGATCTTAGGCCGGCTTCCGCCCGGCTAACAAGCCAGCACAGATGCGGACATCGACCAATCCCTTCCCCATTACCTGCACACGGACGATGATCGGCTCGATCAGTGCCTCATACTTGAGGGGCTGCTTCTTCACGTACGCGTCAAAGCCGAGTAGATAGTCGCGATAGGCCCCAGAGGCCAGTAGGTCCACTGGAGTCATGGGCGCAGTCCCAGCTTGGGAATCCCAGAATTTCGCTCAAGGGACCTACGAAGAAGTTCTAGCGAGCCCTTGTAATTCCTGTAGCAAAGGGCATACGCTGACTGCGGCGCCCGCCTTGCTTGCACACGAGCAAAAACAGGCCGTACCCATGATCGACTCTACTTCTGGCCAGCTGCCGGGGACTTAAACGTGTGCGCCAGCCCCGGATCGGCTTGGCCGTCGAGGATGAGTCATGACCATCAAGCAATATGCGTTTCTTGTCCATGCGCACCTTCGGGCGCAGGGCTGTACGTCGCTTACCCGTAGCCAAGTCCACGAACTGCTGGCGGCCGCCGCTGGCTTCTCTACCCATGCAGCCTTCCATCACCAGGCCGCATGGTGCGACGTCGCTTGGCGCGACACCGGGCTCGTGGCGGATGAAGGCAGGATCATCCAGCGATGTCTGCAGTTTGGGATCTCACCCGAGGAGGCAAAGCGCGTGGCCCCGTGCTTAGCCAACTTCCTCGAAGCATCCGGCTACGCACCGGTCCGTTTTGACGAGATCATTGCAGCGCTGGCAAGCGATGAAGAGGAGTGGATGGAGATCGACGAGCGGGAGTCGCCTGTCGTCGACACTTGGATCTCGACCATCCTGAGCAGCCGCATCCTGCAAGACTTTGATGCGCTGCGCGGCGAGCTCCCTCTGCTGCTCGAGGGATTGGAGGCAGCCGCGGCGCGGGGCGTTCCCGCAGCGCACTTGGCAACTGCGTACGTACTCGATGCGTATGGCGATCTGTCAGAAGAAGACGGCGACCGTTTCGGTCGGGAGCTGCGCCGACGTGGCCAGTGGTCGACCGAGCCCGTGAGTTTCGCAGAGATCGCCGACGGCGTAGACAGCTTCATTCAGGTCGTGGCCAAGCATCGGTACCACCTCCTTGAGGCGGCACGGGGCAAGGACTGGCGTGCGCTGTTGCTCACAGCGGAGCGCTACGGAGATCCCGGTGTGCTCGAGCTTGAGCCGTCGGATGATATGGATGCATATGAAATGGCTGACTTGGCCGATGCGAATGGTCGACCCGAGCTGGCCCATCAATGGCTGGCCGTACGCGCGCGCTCGGGAGACCTATCTGCCATGCGTACACTTATTGAAAACCACAACGAGACGCCGTTCCGCGCTTGGGTCTGGATACATCTCTCGCGTATGCTGGGTCGAGACCTGAGCCAGGATCGATTTGAAGCGATCGACGAATACGGTGGGCCGTACGACGACGATGTGGGCGGGCCAGCGTATGTTGGGGGAGAGGATGGAATCGAATTGGTGCCCCTTGCAGCCGATGAGAACAGGCGCGCCGAAGAAGAGGCTGCCCAGCTGTTCGCCGTAATCGAAGAGCGCTATGAACTGAATTGATCAATTTTGGTACTGGGTGGGTTCCAGCTAAGGGGCCCGCCCAGGAACTCGCGGGGAGTGCGCTGCACGCCGTCCGTACACCAGAATGCCTTTCCATCAAAGCGCCGGCTGCGCCTTCAGCGCGCTTGAATCCCTTCGCAGTAGGTACAGCGCAACCAGGAACGGCCACAGCGAGTTGATCGACGAAAACACGCGCTGGGTCAATCCCCTGAACCCCTCCGGGTCCGCTCCCACCACGTTCAACCAGAGATAGACGATGCCCCCGATGCTCACCACAGCGGTCACGGCGTACGCCCTTCGGTTGGCAGACCATGCACTCAACTCGATGTGTGACATCGCCGGTGCAATGATGTTGGCGATACCGATGGTGTAAAAGCCGTGCATCGGATGGCCCATGGGCCAGAGCCCGTTGGTCAGCATGGAGATGCCAAAGATCATCCAGCAGATCGCGCCTACGGCAATCCGGCGGCCGGACTCCCGCCATACCCCGATGGAGAACGCCACGAAGCCCAGGCCGGAGCCGATGGCGGCGATCCTGCCGCAGATGCTTGCAAGCGTTGGCGCCTGCAGCAGCTCGCTGGCGTGCTGTGCAAGCGGGTTGTAGCCCGGCGCGAACACGGCGGCAACGCTGGTCAAGAACAGGAACCACGGAAGCGGGACCAGACCCGCGCAGAGAAGCAGTGGGCTGCGGCGTGACACGTGCAGTGGTCCTTGTTTGGCCCGCGCCAGTGGGTGGAATCCAATCGAACGCTGCAAAACCTTCCTGCTGCGGGCAGGACGGCCCTCAGTGACTACAGCAGTAGTCAGATTGCGCGCGGCACTCGATGGGTTCAATAGGCAAGAAGTCATTTAAACCATCCAGCGGGTGTCGCAGCGGTTCGGTTGCATGAGCTATCACACGTGCCCGATGGGCGAGTGCTGTCGCATTTGCCGCGCCTTACACCTCTGACGAAAGGTTCTGACGACTCCGTTACAGAAGTGCCGTTCCGCCTAGCACGCCAAGGCTCTCGCCTCTTCCGGCGCTATGCGACAATGCCAAAAGCGTCTCGGGTTTTGGCGGCATTGACCCCAACCCCTTGGCATTCCCAACTACGTCAGGCAACTCTGGTATCGCCACCGAAATCGGGTGGCCGGGCCTCGAAAACCCGAGCTATTAGGATGTTGTTTGCACTTGCCAGCCGGCATCGCCTTGCGTGGTGTCGGCTGGCATTCCGTCTGCCGGCTATGGCGGGCGGGGCGTGGGGGCCTTGTGCCCGCCGGTTTCTTCCTAATAGCCCGGTTTTCGAGCCACGCTCTGCCCGCCACCTTTATCGGTGGCGGCTTCCGCCTGCATGCACGGAGCCCGCCATGACCACACCGCACTCCCCGCCCCCGCGCCCGATCCAGGAAGCGCCGTCACCCGCGCCCGCGCTGGACCCCAACAGCCTCATCGCCATCCTGCACGCCATCGGTGCGGGCGCTGCGGCCGACGGCCAGCCCTGGCCCGAGCGGCACCATCTACGCAGCCGGCAGATGGCGTTGTCCGACGCCGACTGCGCACTCACCGGCCAGCGCATCGTGCAGGAGATCCTGCTGGCGGCCGAGCGCACGCGCCAGAACGGTGCGCCCGAACAGTACGTCGGCGACCGGGTGATGGAGGGGCTGGTGATGGCCGACCTGGCGTTGACCGCCTTCATCCACGAGCGGATGCGCCCCAAGGACTGAGCGCGCCTATGGCGCTGACCTTTCTGCCTGTGTGCGGGGTGACGAATGAAGAAGCACGGCCTTGCCGCTGCAGCGGCGTGCATCGCGGTGATCGGCGCGATGTGGGTGGAGTGGCCCGAGCCCGCGGGCGATCAGGTGTGGGCCTACCAGAAGCTGCAGCCGGCCGATTACCGCCTGCTGCACAGTGATGCGCGCGGCTTCGTGAGCGCGAAAGCCCACGAGGGATTTGAACTGCACGCGCGCCATGCCAGCGCAACATCCTTCGAGATCCGATGCAAGGGCGTGCTGGTGATGGAGGTGGAGAACGCGCCCTCGCGCGTGCTGATCCGCATGCCCGCCGATGCACGCTGGCGGGCGCCGGACATCGAACGTCTGCGCATCAGCTTCGAGCGGTGGCTGGATCTGCACCAGAGCCGGGGAAGGTTGTTGGTGGAAAGTGCGGGGCCTTCGTGGGTTGAGGCGCGGTTTGGGCCCTTCAATGGGCTGGTGCTGGATGAGCAACGGTGTCTGCTTGGGGCGCCCGGCATCCGCCAGCCCGATCCCACCAACGACTTCAGCGCTGAAGTGCCTTCGTAGGCTGACGCTCACAGATGCGCTGCGCCTGCACCGCAAGGGGCCGCCCGATGCTCGATCATCAAGGACGGCGCCAACGTCAGGGGCGGTCTGTACTGATGGACACCGAGCCGTCATCCAGCAGGTGGACGTTTACATATGCGTCTGGCGGAGGTATCCGATCGATCGACGCCCCTGCGGGGAGAATGTCCCAACTGGTGATCGAGCCGCAGACTGTCCTGTGCACCAATCGGCGACTATCCAACCCTCGCTTGGCAAGCTCGGCCATAACTACTTCTGGAGGGTGGCGGTCAAAGCCCTTGTAGGCGGTGCACGTCTCTCCCGTCTGACCAATGGGATACGTTGAACTCTCCACCTCATCCCGGCACCCCGGCAGGCCCATGGCGAGCGAGAGGGCCATCAGTACTCGAATGCACTGCATTTCAGCTCGCTCCTTTCCTTGTACTGCCCTGTTGTACGCCTTTTCTGACGCAAGGCCTCCGAAACCGCCATCGCAGAGCCGCGCTGCACAGAACATCTGCCCTTGATCCGAATGCTGCACCCTTTGCAGGCAGAAATACCCCGAGACGCACTGCCGGCAATTCCCGATAGTCCCACGCAGATTACCTGCCGCACCATCAAGCGTCTTTCTGTAGGAATCCACACATGAGCCTGGCGCTGGTCCACAGCCGTGCCCGCGCCGGGGTCGATGCCCCGCTGGTGCGGGTGGAAGTGCATCTCTCCGGTGGCCTGCCTGCCACCCAGATTGTCGGCCTGGCCGAGACCAGCGTGCGTGAATCCCGTGAGCGCGTGCGTGCCGCCCTTCTTTGCGCGCGCTTCGACTTTCCGCAGCGACGCATCACGCTCAACCTCGCGCCCGCTGACCTGCCCAAGGAAGGCGGGCGTTACGACCTGGCGATTGCCTTGGGCATTCTTGCGGCCAGTGACCAGATCGATCCGCAATCGCTGCTGCAGTACGAGTTCCTGGGTGAGCTTGGCCTGACCGGCGAGCTGCGGCCGGTGGCCGGCGCGCTGCCGGCGGCGATTGCGGCGGCTGATGCCGGACGCATCCTGGTGGTGCCGCCGGGCAATGCCGCCGAGGCGGCGCTGGCCGAGCACGCGGACGTGCGCGTGGCCCGCACGCTGCTGGAATGCTGTGCCGGGTTGGGCAATCCGCGCCTGCTACCACCCGTGGAGCGCGTGGACACGACGCCGTTGCCACTGCCCGATCTGGCCGACGTGCGCGGGCAGGCGCATGCGCGGCGCGCGTTGGAAGTGGCGGCCGCCGGTGGGCACCATCTATTGCTGATCGGTAGCCCTGGCTGCGGCAAGACACTGTTGGCCTCGCGCCTGCCCAGCCTGTTGCCGGACACCGAGGAAGCCGAGGCGTTGCAGCTGGCCGCGATTGCGTCGGTGAGTGGCGAAGGGCTGGACCCAAGACGGTGGCGGCAGCGCCCCTTCCGGGCACCGCACCACAGTGCGAGTGCGGCAGCGCTGGTGGGTGGCGGCAATCCACCCTGTCCCGGCGAGATCTCGCTGGCCCATCACGGCGTGCTGTTCCTGGATGAGCTTCCAGAGTGGAACCGCAGTGCGTTGGAGACTCTGCGAGAGCCGCTGGAATCCGGCCACATCCGCATCGCCCGCGCGGCACGCAGCGTGCAATATCCGGCGCGATTCCAGCTGGTGGCGGCGATCGAAAGTAGTATCTGTCTCATGATCCGAATACAGAAGCTACAGAGCACAATACAGACGCGTTGACGCTGTTCGGATCACGTACCGGATAGGACCGCTATGACCAGCCATATATTTCATGTGCACAGAAGTCACCTCGGCACTACACGCACCTACGAAACCGAGATCATCTGGGACGCGCCAGAGACCAGTCTGATAGCCATCTCTTTAGCCGCCATGGCCCGCTCGACAGTAGCCATGACGGTGTCCAGCTCGACGGTAAGCCAATTACGACGCTTCCTGCGCTCATCCTCCGAACTGACCAGGTCACTACTTTGCAGACCGCCCTCATCATTCTCAGCGTCCCCACTCTCCAACCTTTTGGCGTCCGCGTTCAAGGACTTGGAAGAAAGGAGTGATTACAGCCTCAGCGCCAAACAGCAGCTCTTTAGATCTCTCGCCGTATGCATTAATCACTGTGAGCCGCCGCTCATTTCAGGAGATTTTCTTTCCTGGATGGAACAGCAACTTCTACGATTTCGACGAGCTCCACGCACACGCAGCCTTCCGCTACTAGAGGCGATTCCGCGGGACGCTATAGCGGACGGAGAAATAAATCCATCAGCAATATCTTCAGTCAGAAAGCCATACGATGCCATCGAAGACGCGTGCCGCAAGGAAGTCGATGCCTACAACTGCATGGTACGGGATCAAGAGACGCTTCTAGGAATTCACAGAAAATCCGATATAGCGGGCCTCAAAAATTCCCCATGCAGCAGAAATATCGGAGAGGAGCTATCTACATCCCACTCCATTGCACTTCAGAAATTCATCTCTTGCGCCGAGTCAGGAGGAACGATCCCGAAGACGCCCTTAAAACTAACCCCGTCACTTCGCGGTCACTATCATTGCATCACAAAGAGCGCCCTCCCTTGGCTTCTGGCGAGGTATAAGCTACCCAATGCCACGCTCCACGCCATATTTATCCTTGTTTCCCTCAGGACAGGATGGAATCCGCAGAGCGTAGCATCACTATCCGTTGATGGGATAACTAGCACGACAGATGGAGGATTCTTACTCCAGTCCCGGAAGAACAAGACCGATGATGCCACACCTCCGGTAATTATCAGCCGCAATGACAAGCTCGGAATCCGCTGCATACGACTCCTTTTACACAACCTCGAAGGTGGCAAGTTACTAAAACTCGCTAATCAGGATGAAAAGCGGCTCTGGATCGGCTGGAGCCAGCGAAACAGCAATAGACAGATAGCGGCCGATGGAAGCGCGCTAGCTTCGTTTATCGCTAGGTACAACCTCCCAAAGTTCTGCCTTAAAGATCTGCGATCCCTTAAGGTATCTATTGCGTTTATTTCCAATAGAGACTTAGATCAAGTTCGGCTCATCCTAGGCCACAAAAGCTTCGCCAGCGTTGACTCCTACCTCAGGTCAACCGTGATCTTCAAAATGAACGAGGCCAACATCATTAGATTCCAACAGCAGATTGAGCAACGGCTGATGGAGCCTGACACAGTGGTTGATTCAATGCTATCGACTGGCGATGGCGGCTTTTGTGCCGATTCCTCTTCCGCGCGCTTTGGTCCAGCTAGGATTCCATGCGAGGGCTTCAGCTGTCATGTTGGGTCGCAGTGCCCCAACTATCGAATCAGTCCTAGCAAGAAGTCGGTAAGTGATGCACTTATGACATTGGACGCGTACAAAGCCTGCTGGCAAGCGCTCGTTGAGCAACAACCCGATGCGGCCTGGGAACTTCATCTTCCGCGGATCATCTACATCCAGGTGCTACTGAGAATAGTCCATGACCTAAGGCCTGACCTCCTGATAGGAGCAAACGTATAATGAGCGCATCACAACACCAAGCAGTGAGCCGCCTCCCGTTCGAAGACCAAACCTACGATCATGGCAGCCTGACTATTGACCACACCGACTTGGTACTTGGCGGCGATGCTGAAGGATGGTCGCTTGATCTTTCGAAGATCTACTATCGATCTCCAGCAGACCAATCCGTCGCAACCTCGGTTTATCAATCGAGCCACGCCCGACATGCTTCTATCGCGTTTGCGAAAAGGGCGATTGACAGGCGACGTAGCGAGGTTATTTCCCCCAGATCCATAACGCGGCAGATCTATCTGTTGCGCAATGTGTACGACTGGCTCGCAGAACGCGCAATAGAGCAGCTAGGCACAGCGCAAACCGATCACCTCACCGAAATGATTTCGGACTATGCAGAGCAAGGCTGGGCGCGCGCCCTTAAGATCGGTCCACGCTGGATAAATGCACTAAGCACGTTTAAGGAAGAAGATCTCGAGCTGGCATTTCACGTACAGAAGGAACGAGGCACGCGCCGTATTGACGCGATTCGGCAGGACTACTGGAGGCCGCGCCTAGCTTGGGGAGGCGCGGTACCTGTCCCGGCGGAAGTACGACCAATCATTGAAGCCGCGACGAATACTTTGGGAACAGTAAAGTGGTCGAGATGTAAAGACTCTTACCTGCCACCGAGCCGGCTAGCGCTTAGAAATACAATAACCTGCATTAATCAGTGGCACGCAACTACGGCAGACTGCGATAAGCCTTCAGCCCGTGTAACAATGAACTCCAACAAGCTCGCGCACAGGCTAGCTCGACGAAGCACACAGAAGACAGAGATCCTTTCTCATACTGACGCAGGCTCACTATTAAAGTCTGCGATATTCATGCTTGACGAGCTTCTACCGCCGCTACTCCGGCTGCTCTCAGATCCCCGCCTCTCTGAGAAACGACCATCCTATCTGCGGTCCTCGCAGGAATTGCTTGCGAGCAGCGACGCTAGAGCAGAGCTGGAGGTGCTACTGGGCCGAAGAATCACTAGATGGGTCTGGGCACCCAGTCGCACAAGAAGGCAAAGTGATCTATGCGTGGATCAGCTGGTTGCAGCCGTTCAAGGCGCAGCGTTCATTATCATCTGTATTATGAATGGCCGTAGATCGGGCGAGGTGTGCCACCCGCGAAATGGTTTGCGCGATGACTCGCTTAAGATGCTAGGTGAAAGTACTGAGATGGCAACCATGTCCTTCTACATTGAGAAGACACTATTCCGCCGGGAGCCCTTCTACGTCAACCAGCTTACGATCAAGGCGTACAAAGCAGCACTTGAACTGAGGCGAGTGCTTATGCCGCCGAGCAGAGAGGTAAGTTCTGGTGGCAGCATATTTCTCGCAGGACGCAGGAACGGAGCGTCAATTCCTGAAGGAAAGATGCTGCACTTCTCACCACCAACTTGCGAGAGGAGAACACGTTCCCTATCGAGCTTCTTCGAAATCGCAGGCGAACGATGCTCATTAAAGCAGGTAAGGTCACACAGCTTCCGCCGATTTTTTGCGTTGCTTTACTACTACAGATACGACAATGCTGACCTCCTTAGCCTGCAGCAGCACCTACGGCATTCTAGCGTATCCAATACCATTCATTACGTCACAAGCGATACGGGTGCATTCTTTCCTGAAGTGACCGCACCCATAACCGAAGCGCAACGGGAACGAGGACTGCCGGTCGAGGAACTGGAACAGGTCTCATACGAACGACTCAGGCAGTCGGTCGAACAATGTCTTGACGGCAAAGCAAGCGCAGGGGGATTCACCAAGCTAGTGCGTGGCCTATACCATCGCCTGGCGTCTGCTACGACCTCGCCCGATGATCGTCCAGATGCAATTGCGAGACAACTGGCGAAATCAGGCCACACTACAAAGCCAATGCCTTTCGGCCTGTGTCACTCGTCCCAAAGGAGGTCCACGTTAGGCAACTGTAGACACGACGGGCAGCTCGCGCATGCTCAGGCTTCTCCATCTCTCTGTTTTTCTTGCCCATATCATTTTACTTCTGCCGCGTATACTGGATCACTTCGTCAACTCGAACGAACACTGGCTACCAACCTTGAAAATGTAGGCCAACATTCTGTACAGGCCGATCACACTTCCCATCAGCTAAAACATGTTCGATGGCTTCTGTCCAATCTTGGCGATGCAAGGGAGTAGTTCCAATGGCACATATTTCAGTCCAGAGGAAGCAAGCTGCGCGACAGAACATCGAGATTAAGCTCAACCTTTTACGTTCCTGGGCCACCCATGGCATTCCTGTTGATGAGACAACAGGGAGGCTTGAGTATGCGCCACTGACGTTGCGCCAGTTCAAGGCATGGGATGGGTCGCTTAATAGCGTAGCAATGCGCAAGGCGATGCCAGTGATTCACAGAATTGGAAGCGGCACACTTGATGCCAATTTAGATCTCAAACGCTTGGCGTCATCGCTGATTAAACTACTTGCGTCATCTGCTGTGCAGCCCGAGAGCGGTGCGCCTGCGCGAGCTACCACGCCGAGCACTCGCGATTTAGAGGCATTGCTACGCCTTCGCAACTCTGAAGTTGTGCAGCAGCAGCGCGAGATACTACGATTGAAGCGCCATATTAGTACTCTCGAACGCAGGTTGTCTCTGAGATGAGTACGCGCACTGATCGTGTAATTTTGACGCGTGCTGGTTGTCACTGGCATCTGACTGATGCCAGCGGGTCAACCTGCTGGCCCTGCCTCGATTACCTGATTGATTGTGTTGATAGACAGCGACTGAAGGCCCAGACAGTCGAGCTCCGAGCGTATGCGCTAAAAGCATGGCTCCGTCATCTAAACGATCACTCGCTTCGCCTAGAGGACGCTACAGATTTTGACCTGGTCAGTTTTTCTCAAGACAATGCAGAGCGCAAAAGTCGACGCGCCTTCGGTGATGCTCAAGCCAGACGAAGGAGCACAAATCAAATCGTAAGATGTGTTTACCTATTCTGTGCCTGGCTGAGCAACTCATCTTACAATCGTTCCGCGGCATTTTTCGGGCCTGCGAACTGCCAGATCACGAGCACGATAAATGTTCCCGGGCGGCATCGAGGCCGAACGAACTACCCCGCAACCTATCGTTTTGCTGGGGAACGAAGCAAGCATCAGCAGCGGTATGTACCCAGCGAGGATGATCGAAGAAGGCTCGTAGCCCACTTCTATAACTCTTATTCTGACTCGATCGCTCAAAGAAATGCCCTTATTCTCGACCTGGCGCTCTCCGTTGGTTGGCGGAGAGGCTCAATATTGTCACTGAAGGTCGATCAGTTTGTCCGCTCCAGCCAATGCCTCGATGGATCGTCCGTCTCGCCGCCTGAGCAAAAGTTCGGCTACACAAAAGCCTTTTCAGTGGATGGCACTCTTATGAGTCGAGTGGCCGCTTACATAGCCGGTCATCGTGCCATGCTCATAGAGCGCACAGGGGGCACATCAGAAAGGCTGTTCCTAAGCGATAAGACTGGCGAGCCACTTACGCCAGCTGCAGTGACCAAGATCTTTGCCCGAGCGAGGACCGCCTTAGGACTACCCGTAGGCGTAGGCCTCCATGCTTGGAGACGGGCTTTCGCGGTGAGGACAATGAGTTCTGAGCTGGAAAAGCGAAAGCGATTGGGCCTCAATCTCCCATTCACTGATATTGCGGCAGTTGTAGCCAATCGCCTGGGTCACGAGTCTCTACACAGCCAAGAGGCATACATCCGGGGTCACGGAGTGTCGCAGATCATGAGTTGGGAGGATGAGTGACCCACAGTTGAGCAGCGCGCTGAAGCTGCCTCTACGAAACACCCGCGAGTGAGAGATCAAGAAGCAAGGTGCAGCTTGGAAATTACTGCTCGACGGATGCACAGAGGGTTGGCAGCCGACATTGAGAGGATGAGCACGAACCCAAATGGGCTGCATCAGCAGCCCATCCTAACGAGGGGATGATCACCAACAGTTCGTAGCCTGCTATGGAGACCTATTGCCGTGACGGGCGGCAGCAGCCCTCGATGACTAGCAGATATCTGCAGCAGCCAACTTAGGAAGCAGCTGCGCCAAGAATGCTGCACTTGTAAATGCTGCATACGTTTGCCAGCCGTCAGACTTCTCGGAGTCGGCAAAGTCGCAGACGGATTTGATAACGAGCGGCGTTGCACTACATAGCTCTGCCGCAGCCATCACTGCATATGCCTCCATTTCAACGCCGATCACTTCACGATGCCCATCTGCAATCGGACCGATGGCACCATCATGCGCCAGCACTGACGCACCAGAGGCCATGGGACCAATGTGCAACGCAAGCCGTCCAGCAGGAACCGCACCATTCCATTCTGCGGAAACGGCCGTACAAAGCTTCCCATCCCTGCACTCGGCCTGGACGATAGCCGCAATATCTCCCCTTAACGCGCTCTGATATGGCGCAGCCCTAAATACGGGAAGAGGGTCTGTTCCTTGAACATGCTTCCCGCTTCCCCAATCCCACGTCGGATCAGCCACGATAATGTCACCCAAATTCACCTTCCCTCGTACTCCCGCACAAATACCCACCATCGCCAGGATCTTCGGCTTGAATATCTGGGCTACCTTTGCGGACAGTGCCGCAGACATCGGCATACCCTTTCGGGGTGCGCAGGCAGCTACCAAGTTCAATTCTCTAGAACCAACCTGTGTCTTTCCCAAATAGTAATGCGTGGGGTCGCCAGGAACCATGTGTTGCGCCCAGCCAAAATTCAACTTCAACACCGCGTCAAGTTCCGGAGTGCTAAGCGCAGTAATGATGGCTACGTCGACAATGGGCGTTCGATGCCTTTTACTTCTATCGAGGACGTAACCAACACGTCCTACGAGAATGTCAATCCAAGCATTGTCTTCTGCTGAATGAAAGTAAAGAGACGCGCCACGCGAGGCCGCCTTCGCGATAGCCTCATGCTGCAAGTCCTCCTGTGCCGTAACGAACAGTATTTCGTCTGGAAGGATGACTTTATTGTCAACCTTCAACATATCAAGAAGCTCAAACCCAGAATCAGGACTTGGTGCATCGCCCAAACTTTCTGGAAGGTTCACGTCAATCAGCGCCATGTCGAAACGCTGCTGCCTCATACGCTTACGTGCATCCACCGCGTTACTCACATGCACAATTTCTACCGCATTGCCGTGACGCTCCTTCAGCGGAGACACGATCGACGATGCCTTGTCGACCTGGTCGTCGACAAGAATAATTCTCACACTGATCAATTTATTATTCCTTCCAGAAGTTTAGTCAAGTTCGTCTTCCAGGCATCCTCAGTCTGGCTGTAGTAGACGTGACCTAAATAGAACGTTGGGAAAGACTGCGCCATATCTGAGGCTAGATCTTCAATAGACACGCGGCTTTGACCCTCACCGAACCCATCGAACATCGTTACTATGATAGTCGGCATCATCCGCTTCCGCATTTTCATCTGCATCAAAAGATCCCTGCCGGCGAAGTTCTCTTGGGCTCCTCCAGACGGTTCACCTGCGCCGACGTCGAAGTTAGGCATGCTCATATCTAAGAGAACCACGTCGTATGACACGCTTCGGTTGCATATCGCTTTGAGCGCGGAATTAAACGACCGAGCCTCGTCAACTTGTATATCCTGATTCAGCCCAACCACGAAATCTCTGATTTCGACAGACTTATCTGCATCGTCTTCAATTAAGAGAATTTTCATCCTGAGCCTGAATGTTGTATGAGATTTCGACGTAGAAACAATTATCGTCCGAGAAACCAAAGTCCAAGCGCGGATCCCCGTAGAAAGGAGAGTTGATAGATCGCCAGAGTTTACGCAATCCACTTCCTCCTTCGACTTGGGCAAGTCGCAGCGAATCGCTCTTGCTGAGACTATCCCTAATTGAGGAGACGTTCTCGCGCTGCGCAGGACTAGGAACGCTTTCAGCTAGCGAGCTAACGATCCGAGCGGAGTACCTAGTCTGGCTTATGTCGAACGTCACATTTACGTTCAGTGCTTCACCGTCAAGACCGGAGTGCTCAACAGCATTAGAAAGTACGACGTAGAATGCATCGACCATTCCGTCCAGCGTGCGCCCCGGAAGCCTAACCCCACCTTCGTATGAGCCAACCTGAACTCTGGGCACCTGGGAAGACTCAGAGGCGGTCTTTGCGATCATGTTCTGTGCGATGTCGACCGGGAGATTTGGCTGGTAGTCTTGGCGGTCATATACCTGGCTTCGGTGGAACCAAAGTGAAACCTCATCGAGCTTCATCCTGAGCTGGGTCCGAGCGCGCGCTATCGCGTTCCTTAAATCGCCAATGGGCTGACTATAGGGTAACCCGTGAATGCTGTCTGTGAGCTGCTCAAAGGCATGATTGAATGCGGGCTTAATTGTGTTATCAAGAAGCTCCCTTACTACAAGGAGGTTCTCGTCTGTTTTCTCCCACAGATTATCAATGCAAACATCAATAAATTCATCCATGGATCTTGACCGGATCGCATAGCGCTGCATAAAACGCCTTTCAAGATTGGAAGACCGGTATATGAAGGCAGCCTTCTGATCTTGCCTCACATCCTTTACACCGTGAGAGATGGCTATCTGCAATCGCTCGTCTCGCAGCTCATGCAAAATGCGATCAAACTCTGAAGAGAATGTAGCTAAGGCTGTGGCTACCAGATCCTTCGTAGCCGAATCATAGAATTCGAACTTATCATCCCAGTGCTTATTCCGTTTGTAGCCCTGACCCGTGGGATTCCGGGTACTTATCAAACGATCATCCGTCAGAGGCTTCCGTAGCGTATTAGCGAGCACACCATGTCTGACACGAGTACTCAGGTATGCATTTAGACCATGATCTCCCCGTAGGAACTCATGGGTCACCTCAGTAAAGATTGACTCGAACTGATTGTCAGTCTCCGTTTCAGCCTCGTCGACGAGATGCACGCTGGAGAGCGTTCTACTTATGGAAATGCTCTCGGTCATCGGAATGTCCATGAGAGCATCTGCTATTCGCTCAACAACGGCGTGCGATGAATCGCTTATAGCGCCGGCATTAGCTTTGTACCGAGCGTACTGTCCTCCAATCTTGGACTTCAAGCTTCTCTTGATTGCAGCTATATCGACGTACACCTTGCTCTGCTCCAAGAGAGAAGTTCCCTTAGAGATTTCCTGCTGCTTCACCCTATCTCGAATTTCATCGAGGTATCTTGTTGCATTCTTAGGATCGATGGATGCAAGCTGCCTGCATACGTTGATACGCGCCTCAACTATGTCCTCCGTGCCGTTATAGAGGAGAGTTTGCCTCATTACTTCTGGCGTCCATACGCGGTCAAGATAGAGGACGGCTCTAGCCCTATTTTCTGGGCCCAGAACATCCACAACGTCTGCTGGACCAGAAATATTTTTATGCTCTTGAAACCTCTCGAATGAGAACCTTAGCTCTGCAAGTCTTGCGTCGGAGGAGAAAGCATTGAAGAGCTCGAAGCTGAGCGGAACGTCAATCGTTGTGGGCCAATCCTCCGCTTCCTTCAAGCCACTTACAACAAGATCAAGTGGCAATGAGGTTGGGACTTCAGGATTCAGAATATGCGCATCCACTAGAAGCTCGATTGCTTCTTGCACATTCCCGGCGATCGCCTTTGCCATGGCCAACGCGGTAGTTATTCTATAGCGTGCATCGACTGGAGCGCCCTTCATTAGAGCAACCAGGTTCTCGATTGCGTCTGGTGAACGACCAGTCCGCATTAGATTATGCGCCAAGTATGACAAGCGTCTTCTATTGGAAATCTTCGCAACTGCAGACCCCGAATCCTTACCAAAGTAGAGCAGACTAACGGCCTCCAAAGTATTTGCGTATATTCCGGATTCAACTTGAGCAGCAACCGCCAACTTCAGAGAAAGAGGTTTTACACAGGCCAAACTTAGGGGCGACAGCCACGGATCATAGACAACGATTCCTCTTACCTGATCGACAACTGGTACTGCAGACTCCTGCTGAAGACTAGAGAGAACAACGCCGCGAAGATAGAGCGCCCAAGAGTGTCCGTAGTGAATATCCGCATTCGAAAAAATAGACGTCGCCTCGCCGTAAGAGTGTTCGTCTAACCTAAGGACACTTATGAGGCTTGCGCAAAGAGCTGCTTGGGCGCCCGAAAGCCCCGACACTTCTCGACTTGATCTGACCGCTGCGCGTGCCACTAGCGTTAGCATTGCCGCATCAGTCGCGTCATGCTGAGTCAGGAATATTGCCCCATTTCGCAGAACTTCCTCGTTTCGACTCTGGAAGTACGAGTCAAAGATCTCCGCTCGGAATCTGGCTCTGGCGTCGACCTCAGGCTTGACGACACACCCGAATGCCAATGCCAATGGCTCGACCCTCCGATCCCTGATTCGACGATAGAGCAGCGTGAACGGCTTTTCGAGAGCAGTCGAGACAGATGCTGGAAGTCGATCTGCCCCAGCCATATCTTGCAGGGTTACGATGAGAGCTTCGTAATGGTCTATGACGCTCGCCTGAGCTTCAAAGAACAAATACGCCGATAGTTCGCTGGGATTTGCCGTAGACACGTCGCTCACCCTGCTCGCCGCGTACTTCCTAAAGACGTCTGAAACGTCATTTAGCTTAGCGAGCACCTCATCCTTGAGAAATCTCTTTGCTCCTCGGCTCTCTGCCCTGCGAGACAGGTAATGGATGAGAAAGGCCGAAATTGACTTCGGAGCCGTCGCGTCAAATTGCTCTTGAACGCGCTGTCGTTCTGCAAGTGGAGCGTTGTCACCTAGTGTCAACCAGGCTTGAGCGAGCCAAAGAGACACTCCGCATCGCTGCTCGTGCTCCACCAGTATCGTCGCCGCAGTGTCGAACTTGGATAGCAGCAAAGAGGATTCAAAGTTGTTTCTATCCGCGACGTACTGGGATATTTCAGCACTGTGCAGAACACATCTAGAGATAGCCCAAATTACCTCATTAACTGGACCTGCGGGCGCACCAGCGGCCTGCACCTCAAACATATCTTTATATGTCCGTGGAAATGGTGCGCCATGCACTGGAAGCAAGCGACGCGGATCCTTAATTAGCTTAGGAAATCGCTCAAACAACTCTTCTGCGGAGCTGTTGACCTTTAATAGAAAAAGCGACTCTCTCGCAAAATCGCCCCCCTTAAGCACCGCACCAATTGAACGGTGTAGTGAGTGTTTTCGCTTGCCTTTACGAGCCATGATCTTCCTTGCCTTGACTTTAGCTGTGCGCAAGCGGACGGCAGAGAAACTCGGATCCTTCGCGCTTAGCCCCCTCCGCCTACTCTATAGCGGTGCACAGTTTGTTGAAAGGGGGCGGCAGATAGGTCGTGCCAGGACTGGTAGCCGGCTCGGTGTCCAGTCACAGCAGGGCGGTCGGTGTCAGACCAAGCGGCGTAGCGTTAGTCCGCTCGAGGGGCTTCAAGATTCGTGTCTACGAAGATCGATTGCGTTTTCGGATGCACCGCCGTAGTCCGGCCAAGTTGGCAGGTAAGTAGGTGCTCAGCTTTTTTCAGACTGATCGCTTGCGCCCTTCACAGTCTCGCCGTTTGACTTGCGGGTCCGCGCACATAGCTGTTCTGCAATGAACTTGTGCATCTCTGATCTCGATTCGATTGCTGCTGCGGGTATCGCAGTTGACAGCTGCAGTGAGAGGGATCGTGCTAACGCCAGCTGGGCGGGCGTGGGGGCCTTTAAGTCCCAGTCGATGAGGTCCGGAATCGCTCTGGCTAACTCTCTCGATAGCCTTCCGCCGAACGTCCCAAGGGTTCCTTGGTCCTGAAGACGCATAAGCTGCTGCCGCATCCGCAACTGAGCATCCGAGCTTAGGGCGAGCTCTACAGTGAAGTCCAAATCGGTGCAGACAAGGAAGAATGGCATAGGCGTTGACTGATACTTTTAAGTAGCCTACCTTTAAAGGCGTAGTCTTAAAAGTATCAAGTCAATAGCTTTGGCTCATGGATGAACATGAGCTACTCCTGAAAATTGGTCAGGCCCTTAGAGCCCGACGGTCGCAATTAGGGATCAGCCAAGAAGCGTTTGCGGACAGCATAGGAATGCACCGCGCCTACTACGGCAGAATTGAGCGTGGCGGTACGAACCTGACCGTGGGCACTCTAGGAAGGGTTACGAGTGGTATGGAGTTGTCTATCGGACAACTCTTCACGTCAATAGAGTCCCAGTACAGCGATGGGTCGCCCGCCCGCTATTAGGTCCGCATCTTGCTTGACTACTTTCGCGATGAATCCCTGCCCCTGTGGCTGGGCCGGCGACCGCAGCAACCGCTGCCTGTGCAGCGACGAACGCATCAACCGCTACCGTGCGCGGGTTTCTGGCCCGCTGCTGGACCGCATCGACCTGCATATCAGTGTGACGCGCATGGATGCCGTGGAGCTGCGGGAGAGCACGCCACTGGGTGAGCCCAGTGCTGCGGTACGTGCACGGGTGGAAGCCGCCCATGCCCGGCAGCAGGCGCGTGGCGGGCTCAATGCGCATCTGCCGCCAGCGGCGCTGCGAGCCTGTACCCGACTCAGCGAGGCAGATCAGGACATGCTGGAGCAGGCCATCGAGCGTCTGCAGCTTTCCGCACGTGCGATGCACCGGATTCTGCGCGTGGCGCGCACGATTGCGGATCTGGCGGGTTGTGAAACGATCCACACGGCGCATCTGGCTGAGGCGATTGGCTATCGGCAGTTGGATCGGGGAAAGCCTTAGAAATGACGGTCGGGTTGGCTATTGGTAGAGTCGACCGTTGGTCGACTCTCGCGCGAAGCGCGGCCTTCTGAGAGGTAGATGCGAAGAGCGGTCGACTAACAGTCGACCCCACCAAGGGCAGGCATCAGGCTGCCGAATGCAACCGTCCCCGCTTCGCCAGCAGCGCCACCCGACGGCTGACCAGCGCGTGCAGCTCCGCCAGCTCCGACGCCCGGCCAGCCGTCATGTTGTCGCCGAACAGCACCCGCGACAGCCCCGCCGCGTCGCTGTCCTCCGGGTGCTGCCAGCGGTCGCGATATACCTTCTGGCACACCAGCCAGGCCTGCGGCAGCCCACCGCCGGGTAGCGGGCGGACCACGCGTTCGTAGACGTGCCAGAAGTGGTACTCGGCCTGCAGGTCGATCACAGGCGCCACGGACGGCGCCTGCCGGGGCCGTCCTGGGCCTCGGATGCCGAACAGCGGGGTTCGCGGGTTGTACTGAGCCATGCCGACAGCATGACCCAGCAACATTGTGGGAACCTTGCGTCGCCGCCAGAAAATCCCTGTTGATTGCGCAAGGCGGGCTTCCGGACGGGCTTCGGGGTCAGAGCCCTTTGCTGCGCAAAGGGATCTGACCCCGATCACGGGATGGCTGCGGGGTCGGATCCCTTTGCGCAGCAAAGGGCTCTGACCCCGCCCTCGTCGCCTCAGAACGCCATCGAGGTACTGAACATCAGCTGCCGTGGCGCGCTGCGCTGCAGGGTCTGGTAATCCCCCGAGAACGACGAGCCGGCGATGTTGGCGGTGCCGATGTTGTGGCGGTTGAACAGGTTGCTCACGTCCAGCCGCAGCTCCAGGCCGGGCACGGCGCTGTCCGCACCGAAGCGGTAGGCGGCGTAGGTGTTGACCTGCCAGAAGGTCGGCACGCGGATGTCGTTCTCGTAGGTGAAGGGCTGGCGCAGGTAGGAGGTGCTGGTGGCACCAAAGCGCCAGTCACCGAAGTGGGCGGACAGGTCGCTGACCAGCGAGATCTGCGGGTAGCCCGGCTGAGCATTGCCCCTGATCGGGTACACCGTGTCGCCCACCACGAAATCGCTGTCGTAGTACGAACGGGCCACGGCCACGCTCTGGTAGAACTGCAAGTGGTCGGTCAAGTCGGCGGTGATGCCGAGGTCGGCACCGATCACGTGCATCTTCGGCATCAGCCGCACCGTGTTGATCTGCGCGAACTGAGTGCCGATGGCCGCCGACAGCAGGCGATTGCGGATGTCGTTGTAGAACACATCGCCGGTGATCGTCAGCCGGTCGAAGCGGTGCGATGCGCCCACGGTAAGGTTCCAGTTCTTTTCCGGACGCAGGGTACCCGCCACGCGGTCGAACTCTTCCTGGTCGGTGATGGTCCAGGCCGAGGCGGTGTAGCCGATGTTGCCGCGCTGGGCCACGCGATATCCGTTCATGGTATTGGCCAGGTCGATGAAGGCATCGGTGGATTCGGTCGGGCTCCAGAACAGCGAGACATGCGGCAGGAAGTTGCTCTTCGCGCGCAGCGTGCCGTTCACCGGCCGGTCCTTGGCATCGCCGAGGCCGCCGCCGCGGGTGCGGAAGTCCACGGCCTTGAAACCAACGCCCAGCTTCAGCGTGTCGTTCAACACGATGTCGTCCTGCAGGTAGAACTGGCGCGAGCGGGTCACCCAGCTCGATGCGTTGTCGGTCTTGAACGCGGGACCGTACACATCGAACGGGCCGGTGGCCTTCAGCGGTGGGCCCTCGCCCAGCAGCGGCTGCGGGTACCACTCGGTCTTGGCCGCAGCCTTGCTCTTCTCCTGCCAGAAGCCGGCCGTGAAGGTGTGCGCGCCGGTCTCGAACTGCAGGCTGACCATGCCACCCAGCCGGTTGAGGCGCGGCGTCTGCACCTGTTCGGAGAATGGCGCACCGTTGGGCGATGGCACGGTCGGGTCGGTCAGCGTGGCCTGGGTGTGGCTGTTGGCGTTGTACAGCTGCACGTTGCCACTCAGCGCCGGGGTGATCTGGAAGCGATGGTTGATCGATGACACGCGGTCGCGGGTGATCTGGCCGGTGTCGTACGGAATCAGTTCGGAAAGCTCGCCGCAGGTGTAGGCGCCGCAGGACTTGTCTGCATTCTCCGGCGAGGCCACGTACCACGCCCACGCATAATCGGGATAGAAGATGTCGGCCTTCCAGCCCAGTTTGCGGATCATGTCGAAGGAAATGTTGTTGTAGCCCCAGACCTTGGCCTTGCTGTCGGACAGGAACACGGTGACATCGCCCCAGGCGACGTCCTGCTGCAACTTGAGGTCGCCGCGCAGGAAGTTCTGCGTGCCCTCGCCCTGGTACTTGTCGGCGGACACGCGCTGCAGGTCGACCAGCACTTTCGGGCCCTGCTCGCCGAGCTGGCCAGTCTGCCCCGATACGGTGGTGACCAACGTGCTGTTGCTGCCCACGCCCTGCTTCACGCGCAGGCTGGGCGTGTCCTGCAGGTCGCGCAGGCGGTATTCCAGGCTGCCGCCGTTGACGCTGCTGGAGAACACGCTGACCGGTGCGCCGCCAGGGCTGACCGTGATAGCGCCGATGCCGTCGGGCACGCCCACGTTCACCACGCTGGTGCCGGTGAGCGAGAGGAAGCCGTTGTCGTTCAGCGGCACGCCTTCGAAGGTGATGCCCATTTCATTCATGCGGAAGCCGCGCACGAACAGGCTGGTGGCCGAGATATCCAGGCCCAGCCCATCGGTGGCAGTGTAGCTGGCGCCCGGTACCTGCCTCAGCATCGCCAGGCCGTTGTTGCCGGTGACCATCGCGTCCAGGTCTTCGGCCTTGATGATGTAGCGGTTGGGGCCGACCACCTGGGTCGGTGCCACGGCCGCACCGCGCGGTGTGGCGATAACCTG
Organism: Stenotrophomonas sp. FR010; assembly: GCF_047520755.2. Classification (NCBI taxonomy): domain Bacteria; kingdom Pseudomonadati; phylum Pseudomonadota; class Gammaproteobacteria; order Lysobacterales; family Lysobacteraceae; genus Stenotrophomonas; species Stenotrophomonas sp. FR010. The sequence goes on from NZ_JAXBQT020000005.1 coordinate 96,157, forward strand.
CAGGGCATTGAGCGTGGTGGGCGTGTCGAGCGCGGTGGCGTGCGTTTCTGCGGCATGCGCTGGCGCGGTGATGGCGGCGATGATGGCCAGGGCGAGGCGCGTCGTGGGTGGGGTGTTCATGGGCAGATCCAGGTGCAGGGAGAGAGCGGCGCAGGCGCACGCCCAGCGCGTTGCAGCACCGGTGTCGGCGCCCTGGCTGGCGGTGCGATTGCGTTGAGAGGGTGACGGCGCGGTGCGCGCCGGTCAGCAGACGAAGACGATCATCTGCCGCAGGATTCGATGGCGTGATTTCGACGTGCGAAATTCTTGCATCGCACTGGCGCATCCGCCATTGCACCGTGGTACAGCGCAGATGGTGATGGGGATGTATGGGCTATACGCAGGTATACATCCAAGCCAGGCTAGCGAGCAGTCGTGGACTGCTTCCACTCATCGATCAGAGCCACAACGGCAGCATGCAGCTGGGCGGCATCAAGCTCATACGCATGGCGATCTACATCTTCGTCGCAATACATGTCAGCAGCACAGAAGATGCTGGACAGGCACGTTGAAAGCGCTACGTCATCCAAAGCCGGCAAGTCGAGATCCCGCTCGATCTTCCATAGCTCGATGTAGGACTCGGAGAAAACTTGCGCCGACAACCGCTCGTTGGCGAAGGACTGAGCAAACATCATCAAAGTCCAGCTCATGATGTGCGTCCGATCATTGCAGGACGAAGCGCTCAATGGCACGTGCCGCGCCTTCGTCGGCATTGCTGGTGGTCCCGAACCGCGCGACCGCCTTCACCGCGTCGATGGCATTGCCCATCGCCACGCTGGTGCCGGCGTACTGCAGCATGGTCAGGTCGTTCTCCTGGTCACCGATGGCCATCACGTTGGCGCGGTCGATGCCCAGGTGCTCGGCCAGCTTCTGCAGGCTCGGCCCCTTGCCTGCACGGTGGTCGAACACTTCCAGGAAGAACGGCGCGCTCTTCAGTACCGCGAAACGTTCGGTCAGCTCGCTGGGCAGGCGCGCGATGGCGGCATCCAGCACATCCGGCGCGTCGATCATCATCAGCTTGATGAAGGACATCGACGGATCCATGTCCTCCACGCGACGATACGACAGCGGCATCCGCGAAAGATGCGAGTCGGCTACGGTGTAGTAGCTGATGTCCTGGTTGGGCGTGTACATGCGCTGGCTGTCCAGCGCCTGGAAGTGCACGCCGAGGTCGCGGGCCACCTGCTCGCAGAACAGGAAGTCGTCGAAGCTGAGCGGATATTCGACCACGGTTTCGCGCGTGCCGATCCGCTGCACCAGGCCGCCATTGCAGGCGATGCAGTAGTCGTCGTTGCCGTTGATGCCGAGCTCGTGCAGGTACGGCGCCAGGCCGGGGACCGGGCGGCCACTGGTCAGCACGATGTGCACGCCCAGTGCGCGCGCCTGCGCGATGGCCTGCCGAGCGCGTGCGGTGAGCTGGTGCGACGTGTCCAGCAGCGTGCCATCCATGTCGATGGCGACCAGTTCGATGGTCGATTGCCGGCGGCCCATGTCCATTGCGTTCAACTCGTGCGGGGCACGCCAGTTTACCCCCTCATGCCCGGTTCACCTCTTTGCCCACGTTGGCCGGGATACTGCGGGGGCCTGTGCGTCCCCCACCGCAGGACGGCCCGTTGACCGCCCTCCCCTGGAGAACCTTGCGACGCATGACCTACCGTGCCCCCGAAACCAATGACAGCGCGCCCCTGGCCCAGCAGATCGAGCAGATGATCGACGAGCTGCCCGGCGACCAGGTGAGCGTCGGCACCCTGCTCAGCGCGCTGGGCGATGAGGGCCTGCTGCTGATCGTGATCCTGCTCTCGGCCATCTTCATCATCCCGGTGTCGATTCCCGGGCTGAGCACCGTGTTTGGCGCCTCGATCCTGCTGATCGGCCTGAGTCGGGTGCGCAACCGCCCGCTGTGGGTGCCACAGAAGCTGGCCCGCCGCGAGATCGCCACCGACAAGCTGAAGACCAACCTCGGCCGTGCGCTGAAATGGGTGCACCGCATGGAGCGGCTGTCGCGGCCGATGCGGCTGGCGGTGATGGTGCGCTCGAAGAAGATGATGCGCCTGAACAACCTGATGCTGGTGTTCGCGACCCTGCTGCTGATGGCGCCGGCCGGGCCGATACCCTTCAGCAACACGCTGCCGGCGCTGGCGCTGATGTCCTTCGCCATCGGTTTCATCCAGCGCGATGGCGCGGCGGTGGCGGCCGGTTATGGCTTCGTGGTGGCCACGGTGGTGTATTTCGGCGTGCTGCTGGGCGGCGTGGGATTTGCCGCCGAATCGGTGTTCAGCGGGTTGCGTGGCAACTCAAACTGATACTCGGCTGCGGGGTCGGGCATACGGGCAAGGCCGCGCTACGATGGACGCGCACGTCACATCACATCACATCCCGAAGGTTCTGCGCGGGCTGGGGCCGGGCGCGTTGTCGATCCAGTGCTTGAGTTCGGCGAGGTTTGCGAACGCCTTGGTGTACAGCTCACCGCCGACGGTACAACACATCAGCAGTTCGACGTCGTTGTCATCGTCACTTTCGCCTTGATCGTCGGTGTCATCGTCCAGTGACAGCAGCCATTGCACGTAGTCCCTGAAGCACTGAAAGTCGACTCCGACCTTCTTCGACACCATCGCCTGTGCAAACGCCTGGACCGTCTCGCACTGGATGGAGATGGGGCTGCTGAAGGTGATATCAGCCTGAGGAAGTTGGATGATCTCGGGAGTACAGACATAGGTTCCGTAGCTCCGCACAGGAAACTCGATGTTGGCCCCTTCGGTCGATCGCCAGCCGATCAGATGGCAGCTTGCATGGATGTCAGACCACCCATCCAGGACGCGGCACAGCGTCTTCCTGCGCGGCTTTCTTGCTTCAGTGGCTGCATCACCCTTCCGATCCTTGAACTCTATCAGCGAGAAGCTCCGGCCATCTGAGGCAAGCAGGTCCGCACCCAGCCGAACATCCTGATGGTCGGTTGGCGCGATATAGGCACTATGCCCCAGGTTCTCCAGCTCGCGTTCCAGGTTCCTGCTGAACGCGGCCACGTTGGACGTTTCATGTTTCAACTTCATACGATGCTCCCTATCGACGGGGAGCATCGTAACGAAATGACCAGCATCGAGTCATCCGGTGCAAGCCAGCGGCCTTCATCGTGCCGACACCCGCCACACCACGTCGCCCACGTCGTCGGCCACCAGCAGCGCGCCCTCGGCGTCCATGGCCATGCCCACCGGTGCGCCCATCAGGGTCTTCTCGTCCTTTGAGGCGAAGCCGCTCACCACGGTCTGCGGGCGCCCGGTCGGCTTGCCGTCCTTGAACGGTACGTAGACCACTTCGTAGCCGCTCAGTGGCGAGCGGTCCCAGCTGCCGTGCTCGCCGATGAAGGCACCGCCGTGGTACTGCGCCGGCAGCGCCTGGCCGGTGTAGAACAGCAGGCCCAGCGGTGCCACGTGCGAGCCGATGGCGTAGTCCGGCACGATTGCCTTGGCCACCAGGTCCGGCCGCTGCGGCTGCACGCGTTCGTCCACGTGCTGCCCGTAGTAGCTGTAGGGCCAGCCGTAGAAGCCATCTTCCTTCACCGAGGTGAGGTAGTCAGGCACCAGGTCGGCACCGATCTCGTCGCGTTCGTTTGCTACCGCCCACAGCTTCCCGGTGCTCGGCTCCCAGTCCAGCCCGGTCGGATTGCGGATGCCCGAGGCGTAGATGCGGCTGCCGCGGGTGGCCACGTCCACTTCCAGCACCACTGCACGGCGGTATTCGACGGCCAGGCCGTTCTCGGTGATGTTGCTGTTGGAGCCCACGCCCACATACAGCTTGCGGCCATCACGGCTGGCCAGCAGTTCCTTGGTCCAGTGGTGGTTGATGGTGCTGGGCAGGTCGGTGAACTCGCGGCCCTTGTCCGACATGCGGGTTTCGCCGGGCACGTAGTGGTACTGCATGATGTTGCCGGTGTTGGCCACGTACAGCGTGTCGCCGATCAGCTGGATGCCGAACGGCGAATGCAGGCCCTCGATGTAGACATGCTGGGTCCACGTGCTCGTTCCCGGCGTGCGGCGCAGCAGGGCGACCCGGTTCCCGCCCTTGCCGGCCTTGCCCGAGCGCGCTTTGACCTTGCCGGCAATCCACTGCTTGGGCGTGGTGACCGGTTCTTCGCCGGGGCCGTTGCCTTCCACCACCAGTACATCGCCATTGGGCAGGGTCAGCAGGCGCCGCGGATGCTGCAGGTTGGCGGCGATGCGCTCGATCTTCAGGCCCTCGGCCACCGTGGGGGTCTGTCCATCAGACCAGCCGACGCCCTTGGGCACCTGCATCGGCGGCATCAGGAAGTTGGCCGGCTTGGGCAGCGGCGGCTGCGGGCCCGACTGGTCGGCGGGATGGTATTCAGCCTTGCCGGCGCAGGCCGACAGCATCACGGCCAGCGCCAGAGAGCCCACGGTGGGCAGGATGTGCTTAGCCATGACGACCTCCCTGCAGCACCGGCGGCTGCAGTGACAGCAGGATCAGGCCCAGGGCGATCAGGGCCACGGTCAACGCCGACAGGATCGTGCCCGGCACCGCAACGGCGTACGCATCGCGGCTGTGCACGAAGGCGTTCCAGATGGCCAGCACCACCGCGACCAGGTTGAGGAAGAAGTCGATGCGGTCGATGCGGGTGGCGGTGCCGTTGCGGCGCCAGACCGCGAAGAGGTTGATCAGGCGCGGCACGATGGCGATCAGCAGGCCGAAGGTGATCAGCCAGGCAGCGGCCTTGCCCCACATCACCTCGGCGCTGTTGAGATAGATCGCGTCGAAGATCAGTGCGCCGACGAAGAAGCCGAAAGGTATCGGGTTCAACAGGCTGAACAGCGTGGTGCCGAGGCCGCGATGGGCCTGGGCGAGCGGATTGACCATCATCGTGCTCCGTGCGGAAGGGTGCACGGGCTGTAGTAGCACAGCGCGATGTGAGGACGCGCGATGATGCCCCGGCGGGGCTGCCACACCCTCCGCGCAGGCACCGCGCTAAGTGGATTCGTCCTCGCGCACCTCGTGGAAGGGCAGCATCGTCTCGAAGCCGAATTCGTGTTCCATGCTGGTGCGGACCAGGCCGCCGATGGCGTAGTAGCTGGTATTGGCGTGCACATCGATGCCACAGGGACCATCCTCAGCCAGCAGGTGCAGTGTCTCTGCGCGTCGCAGGACGATCCGTTCCTCCTGCAGCAGCGCGCGACGGTGCTTCTTCATCAACAGGCGCAGCGGTTTCACCGTGGTGATGCCGAAGGCTGCCAGCTCGGGCAGCAACTCGCTGATATCGGCATCGTCGCCATAGTCGTGGCTGCGCGTATGCACGGACAGCACCACCTTGCGGATGACGGCAACCGAGAGCGGAGTCTGGTCCGCGCGTGCACGGGCACGCTGGCGTGCCTTCTTCATGTGTGACTTCACCTGCATGCGATTACCCACGTTCCCCGTACCTCGAAGCAAGCACGCGATGATGGCGTGAAGGCATTCGAGTGCCCCGTCATAACTTGACGTACTAAGTGTTTGTGACGCAATTGGCACATTCGCACATTGCGGGTGTGAAGAGGTAGGGGGTTCTTCGTTGTGTCGCGTTTGGCTCGTTGCGATGGGGCAGTTCCGCCCCGCCGTCCTGCCATGCCGATTCACAACAGAAGGATTCGTGTATGAAGCGAAACACGCAACGCAACGCGCCACCGCGCTCCGCGCGCCTGGCCCTCGCCACTGCGCTGGTACTGGGCAGCCTGGCCGCCACCGCGCAGGCCCAACAGGCCGATCCACTGGCGGGAATCCAGTGGCACCTGCTCAACACCGGGCAGACGGTCCCGGCTGACACACTGCCGGTGGCAGGCAACGACCTGAACGTGGATGGCCTGTTCCGCAATGGCATCCGTGGCCAGGGCGTCACCATCGCCATCGTCGACGACGGCCTGCAGATCGCGCACCCGGACCTGGCGGCCAACGTGGCCGCTGTAGCCGGCAAGAACTTCACCAATGGCTCGAACAACCCCACCCCGACCAATCCCGATGTCGACAACCACGGCACCATGGTCGGCGGTATCGCCGGTGCTGTGGGCGCCAACAACCTGGGCGTGCGCGGCGTAGCCCCGGCGGCGACGTTGAAGGGCTTCAACCCGATTTCGCGCTCGGCCCTGGGCAACCAGCAGAGCAACATCGAGTACGCCTGGTGGGACGGCGCGGAATCGGCCGACGTGCAGGTGTTCAACAACAGCTGGGGTGCCGGCCCGGGCAATCCGAACCTGCCGTTGGCGTACAGCGAGAACACGATACGTTCGTACGAGCAGGCGCTGTCGGGTACGCGCGGTGGCCGCGGCGGCATCTACGTGAAGTCGGCCGGCAACAACTTCAACAATGCCTCGATCAGCCAGACCCAGGATGTCTGCACCACCGACACCAAGAACCGCAACACCGGCTGCGTGCCGGCCGGCCGCGATCCGCGCAACAACCTGTTCAACGTGATCACCGTAGGCGCGGTGCGCGCCGATGGCGTGCGCTCGTCTTACTCCTCCACCGGCTCGGCCTTGTGGGTGTCGGCCTTTGGTGGTGAGTACGGCCTGCAGGCACAGTTTGCGCCCGGCCTGGTGGCGCGCGCGTACGACCCGGCCATCGTCACCACCGACGTGACCGGGTGCGCGCAGGGCAGCAACAAGAACACCAGCCGCCAGAACGCCCTGGACAGCAACCTGTCGGCCATCGACAGCACCTGCAACTACACCGCCAAGATGAACGGCACCTCGGCGTCGGCGCCGATGGTATCGGGCGTGGCGGCACTGGTGCTGGAGGCCAATCCGAACCTGTCCTATCGCGATGTGAAGTACATCCTGGCCACCACCGCCACCCGCAACCACCCGAACCAGCCGGCGGTGACGCTGGCCGACGGGCGCACGCTGGTGCCGGGCTGGACGGTGAATGCTGCCGGCCGTGCCTACAGCAACTGGTATGGCTTCGGCGTGGTCAACGCTGCGCGTGCAGTGCAGGTGGCCGAGAACTTCCAGTCGCTGGGCCCGCTGGTCGACAGCGGCTGGCGCAACACGACGCGTACCGTGGCCATCGGCAACACCTCGGCTGCCGCCGCACGCCTGACCTTCCAGTTGGCCAACGGCGCGCGCAACATCGAAAGCGTGCAGCTGGGCTTCCGGGTCAACCACCGCAACACGCGCCAGCTGCAGTTCGTGCTTGTGTCGCCCAGCGGCACCCGCAGCGTGGTGCAGCCGGCGTTCACCGCGATCGGTTCGGGCACGGGTGGCGCGCAGAGCAATTTCACCAGCTGGGACCTGCTGTCCAGCAATGCCTTCCTGGATGAGAATGCCAGCGGCACCTGGACGCTGGAAGTGACCGACATGGGGCAGGCCGCGACCGCAGCTTCGCGCGGCAACCTCGAATTCTTCAAGATCCGCGTTCTGGGGCACTGATGATGAAGACCACCATTCTGTTGAGCACGCTCGCCCTCGCGGCGATGACCTCCCCTGCCTGGGCACAGAGCTCGGGGCAGACTCCTCCGGCCAGGACCCTGTCGACCGTGGATGTGCAGGAACTGAAGGCGTCCGCTACCGGCCGCGCGTTCGATGTAGGCGGCACGCGTTTCCAGCTGTCCCCCTCGGCCACGGTGAAGCAGGCCAGCGGCGGCCAGTTCACGATCACCCCGCAGGCGGCGGCGACCACCAGCTCGCGTACCAGGCATTCGCTGGATGGCGCAGCGGCGGCACCTGCTGATGCCGGTGCCGGCAAGTTCGCGGCGGCGGTCTCCCGTGACGGCGCGCCGGTGGTGGCGACGTCGCGGGTCAAGGTGTTCTTCACCGATGCAGCATCGGCCCAGCGCGCAGCCGCCGCCACTGGCGGTACCGTGGTGAAGGTCTCCAGGGCTTCAGGCCAGGCCATCGTGGAGTACCAGTCGGTGAACGCGGCGCTGGATGCGACCACCAGGCTGCTGTCCACCGCCGGTATCCGCGCAACCGAGCCGGACGTGGTGCAGTGGGAAGAAACCAAGTAAGGCGCTGAGTGATGCCCCTGGCCGGTTGGCTCTCCTGGCCGGCCGGGGGATTGGTGTGCGTTGCGACTGTAGAGCTCAGACGATGTTCGGCACTACAGTTCTGCATCAACGGAAGGATTGACCGGTTGCTGTCGAACGCGCTGCCGGCGATCGAGCGGTAACCGCTGCCCGGCGGACGATTCCCCGGTGCGGTTGGAATGTGCCAACCAAGGTTGGCACCTACCAAAGCAGGGTCAGACCAGGGCCGCGAGCGCCTGCACCAGCGCATCCATCTGCGCCGGCCGGGTGAACACCGACGGTGTCACCCGCACGCAGGCACCCGACTCCAGGCCATCGCGATGGGTGGTGAAGATCCGATGCTCATCCAGCAAGCGCTTCTGCAGTGCCTGATTCTGTTCTACCGAGGTGTGGCCGCGCAGGCGGAAACTGGCCAATGCACTGGCCAGCGCTGGGTCCGGCGAAGACAGCACTTCGATGTGCGCCATCTGCCGCGCTGGCAGCGTCCAGCGCTCGCGCAGGTAGCGCAGGCGCGCCTGCTTGTTGGCCACGCCGATGCGCTGGTGCAATGCGATCGCTTCCGGCAGCGCCAGGTAGGCCGCGAAGTTGACCGTGCCGGTATGCACGCGGCTGCCGACACGGCCATCGTCGGTCTCGCCCATATAGGGATCCAGGTCCGCCACGCGCCCCTTGCGCACGTACATCGCGCCGACACCGACCGGCGCGCCGATCCACTTGTGCAGGTTGATGCCGACGAAATCAGACTTCAGCTGCGGCACCGCGTAGTCGATCTGGCCAAAGCCATGCGCCGCATCGACGATCACGTCGATATCCCGTGCGCGTGCACGCTCGGCGATCTCGGCCACCGGCAGCACCAGCCCATGGCGATGGCTGACCTGGGTCAGCAGCACCAGCTTCAGGCGCGGAAACCGCGCGAATGCGTCCTCATACGCCTGCAGGATCTGCGCGTGGTCCGGCACCGCCGGCAGCGCGATGCGCTCGACCTGTACGCCACGACGCTGCTGCAGCCAGCGCATCGCGCCCATCATGCTGTCGTAGTCGATGTCGGCATACAGCACCTGGTCTCCGGGCTGCAGGCGGTTGTAGCCGCCGATCAGCGCCAGCATCGCCTCGGTGGCGCCGCGGGTCAGTGCGATCTCGTCGGCGCCCACGCCCAGCAGTTCGGCTACCTGCCGCTGCACCGCCATGTACTGCGCCGGAAACGCGCGACGCCCATACCACGCGTTGCCACGGTTCACTTCAGCGGTGTGGCGCTGGTAGCTGGCCAGCGTTTCGCGGCCCATCGCGCCCCAGTAACCGTTCTCCAGGTGGTTCCATTCATCGGTGATGTCGAAGTGGCTGGCCACGGCGGCCCAATAGTTTTCATCGCGGGCCAGCACGTCCGGCGCCACGGTCGTCGCGGGAATCTCCATCGGCGAAGCGTAACGCGCAGCGGCGCTGGCCGGCAGTGAAGGCAGCGCCGCAGCGGCCGGCAGCAATGCACCGGCGCGCAGCACGGAACGACGACGAGCGTCCATCAGAAGGTCAGCCGGTACTGCGCGTACAGGTTGGCACCGTCGGTGTCGTACGGCGCGTTGCGCGAGTAGACCAGGCCGCGACTGGCCTGGAAGGTCGCTTCGTCCGGATAACGGTCGAACACATTGTCCGCGCCCACGCGCAGGCTGTGATGTTCGTTGATGCGATAGCCGACGGCCAGGTCGAGGAAGCTCATCGCCCCGAAGCGCTGGTAGATGTCGCCCACCGCGTTGCCACTGGAATCGGTCCAGGCGCCGTAGTAGCGCATGCGTGCCATCAGCGACCAGGCGCCGATGTCCCAGCTGCCGGTCAGGCTGCCCTTGTGCTCGGGCAGGCGATCCTCGAACAGCACGCGCTGGGTCTCGTTGGTGGCCACCGAGGTGCTGCCGTTGTCCACGCGGGTGCGGTTGTAGTTGTAGGCCAGGGTCAGCGTCATGCGGCCGGCGCCGAGGTCGCGCAGGTAGTTGCCGACCACGTCCACCCCGGTGGTGGTGGTATCGAAGTCGTTGGTGAAATAGTTCACCGAGGTATAGCCCAGCGGATTGGGCGTACCGGCCGGAATGGCGAAACTGGCCGACTGGCTGAAGCGGTCGCTGAGCTTGATCTGGTAGACATCCACCGAGCCGGACAGGCCCAGGTCGGTGCGCCAGGTCAGGCCCAGCGACGCGGTCCGCGATTCTTCCGGCTTCAGCGGCCTGGCGCCGAGCAGCTGCGCCAGCGGATCGTTCGGCGACAGGCGGCCACTGGTGAAGATCTGCAGCGTGCGCGTATCCAACCCCTGGGTGGTGCTGGTGGTGTTGAGCTGCGCCGGCGTCGGTGCACGGAAGCCGCTGGACACGGTGCCGCGCAGGGCCACGTCCGGGGTGATCGCGAAGCGCGCCGAGAGCTTGCCGTCCAGCGTGCTGCCGAAGCTGGAGAAGTCCTCGTAGCGGCTGGCCGCACCGATGCTCCAGCGCTCGCCCAGCGGCACTTCCATGTCCACGTAGGCGGCCCTGCTGCGCTGGCTCCACTGCCCGGCCTGGCTGGCCGAGAAGCCGGGCGCGCCATTGGAATTTGCCTCCAGGCCTGCAGCCGCGCCAGGACCCACGGCGTACGAGGCGGGGTCACCGGCACGCACCTGATAGGTCTCCTGGCGGAACTCGCCACCGAAGGCGACGTTGATCGGCTGGGACAGCGCGGCCACGTCCCATTCGTAGTTGAAGTCGGCGTTGGCGTTCTTTTCGGTCTGGGTCAGGCGGCCAAGATCGAACGCGGTCGGGCTGGCCGGGCCGAGCGAAGCGTTGATGGAGTTCTTCAGGCTGTAGTCGATGGCGTTGCGGCCATACGACGCGCTGACATCCCAGCGTAGCTTCGGCGTGATCTCGCCACGCAGGCCGCCGACCAGCTGCAGGTCGTTCTGCGTGTTGCCGTACTGCGGGCTGAAGCCCACCGGATAGATCGAACGCAGGTTCCAGCCCGGGAAGATCGCCGTGGTGCGGTAGGCGCCGGTGGTGGTGTCCGGGTTGCGCCAGTTGAAATCGCTGACACCATCGCTGTGGCTGTACAGGCCGAACGCATACAGCTCCAGCGTGTCGTTGGCATGGGCCTTCACGTTGAAGCCGACGCGGCGGCTTTCCAGTTCCGGCTGGCCCCAGCGCTGCACCGGATTGGGCACGTCCAGCTCCGGATGTGCAGCCTGGAAGGCGATCGCATCCGGGCGCTGGCGCGTGCGCGAGGTGGCGTCTGAGTTGGACGATTCGGCGAACAGCACCAGGCTGCCATAGTCGCCCAGCGACCAGCCGGTGCGCGCACTGAAATCGCGCGAGGCACCGTCGCCCTGCGCGTACTGCGAATAGCCGGCGGTGATCTCGGTGCCGGGCCCCTCTTCGAGGATGATGTTGATGACACCGGCGATGGCATCCGAGCCGTACTGCGCCGACGCGCCATCACGCAGCACCTCGATGCGCTTGATCGCGCTGGTGGGAATCTGTGCCAGATCAGCCGCCTGCGCACCGCGGTTGCCGAGCAGCGCGCTGCGATGGAAGCGGCGACCGTTGACCAGCACCAGGGTCTGGTCCGGCGACAGGCCACGCAGCGTGGCCGGACGCACGAACACCTGGCCGTCCGCCATCGGCAGGCGCTGCACCACGAACGACGGCACCAGCTGGGCCAGCACGTCCTTCAGGTCGGTGGATTCGACGGACGTGATGTCTTCCTTGCTGAACACGTCCACCGGCGCCAGCGTTTCGAACTGGGTGCGGTTGGACGCGCGGGTACCGGTGACCAGCATCGCGTCGAGCTGGGTGGGCGCGGCGCGGCTGCCGCCGGCGGCATCGACCGCATCGGCTTCCGCTGCGATCGCGCCTCCTGCGCTGGCCATGGAAAGGGCAAGGAGGATGGAACGCGAAAGCTTCGAACGATGCACGGCAGGGCTCCGGGAGGACGCGACAGGGCCAGCACCTGTGCGCACATAACAGGCCTGGACAAGGCGCGCAGTCTCGGCGCGATGTGTGAAGGAGGCATGACGTCAGTACGACAGCTTGAATCCGCACAGGCGCAAGAACTGCTAAACGCCGCGCCTGCCGATCCGCTACTGTGCCGGCATTGGATCCGGGGAACGGCAGGATGAGCGCGGCAGGCAAGGCGTTGTGGTACATCGAAACCCATGCGGACCAGCCCTTGGCGCTGGCCGACATTGCCGCTGCGGCCGGCCTGTCGCCGTTTCATCTGTCACGTCTGTTCCAGGCCCGCACCGGCACCCCGGTGGTGCGCTACCTGCGCGGGCGCCGCCTGACCGCTGCCGCGCAGCAGTTGGCCAACGGCGCCAACGACATCCTGCAGGTGGCGCTGGGTGCCGGCTATACCACCCATGCAGCCTTCACGCGTGCCTTCAGCGAACAGTTCGGACAGACGCCGGAGCGCGTACGCGAACAGGGCACCGATGGGCTGGCGCTGGTGCAGGCGATCCGCGTGGACGAGGCCCCGTCCGCCTGCATTGAAGCGCCCCGCCTGCTTGAGACGCCCGCGTTCCAGGTGGCCGGCATCGGCATGCGGCATACCCGCGACAGTGGTGGCGCGATTCCTGGCCAGTGGGCGCAGCTCAACCGCGAATGGCCGATGCCGGCGCCGATCAGCTTCGGCGTGTGCTGCAACAGTGATGACGATGGTGGCTTCGACTACATTGCGGCACTACCGGCAAGCACGGTGCCGAGCGTGCCTGCGCACTGGCGACGCGTGGACATTCCGGCGCGCCGCTACCTGGTGGCTTGGCACGGCGGACACATCTCGGCCATCCGCTCGACCTGGTTCTGGTTGCTGGATCATTATCTCCCTGCGTCCAACCTGAGCCTTGCCGATGCGCCGGACCTGGAGCGCTACGACGCCCGGTTCGACGAGCACAGCGGCAACGGCGGCGTGGAGATCTGGCTGCCGGTGGAAGAACGTCACCACTGACAAGGAGTTGAAGATGCGCATGACCGCTGCTGTGCTGGGAGCGATGCTGATGGCGTTTACAATCACCGGCGCCGCCCGCGAAAGCGGCGTCGCCGGCGAGCGCCACGGCACGACGACGCTGGCCAGCGCCGCCGTGCGCGACGCAGGGCACCGCGACGCGCTGCGCTACACGGTCTGGTATCCGGCACAGGCCGGCAGCCGCGAAAGCGCGCTGACCATCGGTCCACCCGACGCGCCGCTGTTCCACGTCGGCCGGTCGGCCAAGGATGCGCCGGTCGCGGGAGATCGCCTGCCGACCCTGCTGCTCTCGCATGGCAACGGCGGCAGCGCGCGCATGATGGGTTGGCTGGGCACGGCGCTGGCGCGGGCCGGATATCTGGTGATTGCGGTGGATCATCCAGGCAACAACGGCGTTGACACCATGACCCTGCCCGGCAGCCTTCTGACCTGGTTGCGCGCCGATGACCTGCGTGCCGCACTGGCGGCCGTGCAAGCTGATCCGGTGCTGGGCCCGCATGTCGATCCTGAGCGCCTGGGGGTCGCCGGCTTCTCGGCCGGTGGCTACACCGCGCTGCTGGCAGCCGGTGCGCGACCGGACCTGCAGCGATTGCGGGACTTCTGTACCGCACATCCGGATGACGGCGTCTGCCGGCCCCAACAGGAGGCGGCAACGCACACGATGGAGGCGCGCGTTGCCGCTGCGGCGTCGCCCGAGCTATCGCCATGGATGTCCCACGCCAACGACGCACGCGCCATTCCCGGCGTGCGCGCGGTGTTCCTGCTGGCGCCGGCAATCGTGCAGGCCTTTGCGCCCGAGCAGCTCTCCTCGCTGAAACAGCCGATGTCGATCGTGCTGGGCCAAGCGGACACGGTCGCGCCACCACAGACCAATGGCGAGGCTGCGCGTGCGGCGATTGCGGGCGCTGCACTGCAGGTGCTGCCCGGTGTCGGCCATTACGATTTCCTCGCCGCATGCACCCCGACCGGACAACAGCGGCTGCAGGACCTGTGCAGCACATCGGTGCCGAAGGCGCAGACCCACGCGCAGGCAGTGGACGCCGCAATACGATTCTTCAACCAGTCACTGCGCTAGTGGCCGCCGGGCAGTCCCCAGCGCTACAGTGAGCGCGTCCATGGAGAATCGGTCATGCGCCTGCTTCACCTCACCCTGCCGGTGTCCGACGTCGCCACCGTCGCCGCGTATTTCCACGATGTGCTGCAGCAGCGCGTGGTCGGCAACCATGTGCACATCGGCTGGAGCACGATCGAACTGCAGGCGGCGGGTGATCACCCCGTCGGTGGCGTGCACCTGGCCTTCAACGTACCGGACAACCGCTTCGGCGAGGCGATGGCCTGGTTGCGCGAACGTACCCCGCTGCAACGTAATCCTGAGGGCCTGGATTACTTCGCGCTGGAGAGCAGCTGGCAGTCGCAGTCGGTGTACTTCACCGGTCCCGACGGCCTGATCCTCGAGTTGATCGGCCGGCGCCGTCTGCCAGTCAGCACGCGCGCAGGCGCTTTCCATGGCAGCGAGCTGACCTGCCTGAGCGAGGTTGGCCTGCCCAGCCACGATGTCGATGCGGTGCGCGAACAGTCCAGCCAGCGCTTCGGCCTGCAGCCGATCAGCCCGCCTTCGCCGCAGTTCGCACCGGTGGGCGACGACGAGGGCCTGCTGATCATCGTCGCCGCCGACCGTCGTTGGTTCCCCGAGCAGAAAGACCTGCCCAATGCGCAGGGCGTGGAGCTGCAGATGGGTGATGTGAGCGGCAGCGGCGAGCTGCGCGATGCGGCGCTGGGCTGGCGGGTGTGGGCGGCCTGAGCTACCAGCTGCCCGAAGCGCCGCCACCGCCGCTGCGACCACCGCCACCGGACCAGCCGCCGGAACTGCTCGAGGACGAACTCGACGACGAGGTGCTGGACGAGGAACGGTAGCCTTGGGACGACCTTCGTCCGCTGCGTGCTTTTTCGCCGGGCAGCAGGGTGAACACCCAGATGAAGTACAGGAACAGCGTGCCTACGCTGGACACGATCGTCGCCAACACGCGTGCGTTCTCATCGCTGGCCCGGTCGATGGCCAGCAACGCGCCCAGCGCATAGCCGCCGGTCAACAGCACCAGCACCACCAGGCGCACGGCGAAGCTGTTGCGGTTCTTCCGCCAGTGCGCGCGGCCGGCCTGCACCAGGAAGAACACCAGCATGGCGGCAATGGCGACCGCCAGGTTCAGCAACGTGTGCAGGGCAAGGCTGGGCGGCAACTGACCACGGACCAGCATCACCACAATGAAACCGATACTGACGGCCAACATGCCGCACAGCACGATGCGCACACCACGGCTGCGACGCCAGCACCACCCCAGCAGCGCCGCCACCGGTACGGCGGGTAACAGCACGAAGAACAGCGCAGGCAGCACGTGCCGCGGCAGCAGCAGCGTCGCCGAAACCAACCCAGCGGCCATCACTGCCGTTACCAGCAACGGCCTGCCCCAGGCAGGCAATGTCGGCCAATTCGGCCTGGGCACTGCCGCATTGGCTGCCAGTGCCTTGCGCCGCCGCTCACGGCGTTTACCGCTGGACTCGGCCTCGGTCCTGGTGGCCAGCAGGCGCGGCGGTGATCGCCACAGACCGGCCAGGAACCCCACCAGCAACGTCAGGGCAACGACCGAATCCCCTGTGCGCCAATCCGCTGGCAACAGGTTGCGTGCGGATGAATCCTGCTCGGGCGGCAGCGGCTCGCCATCGATCAGCGCCACCAGCACCTTGCTGCCGTCCAGCATGCCCTGGTCCAGGTCTCCTTCGCGCAGGCGCGGCACGATGGCTTTGTCGATGATGCGCGCGGCATAGGCATCGGGAATGGTGCCTTCCAGGCCATAGCCGGTCTGGATGCGTACGCGCCTGTCCTGTACCGCCACCAGCAGCAACACCCCGTCATCGACACCGGCGCGGCCCAGCTGCCACTGGTCGAAGACACGCTGTGCATAGGCTTCGATGCCGTCATCGCCAACACCGGGCACCACCAGCACCTGCAGTTGCGCGCCTTTGCGTGCCTGCAGCTGCAATGCCTGCTCGCGCAGCGTTGCGCGGGTGCTGGCGGACAGCGCGTTGGCGGTGTCCACCACCGGGTCGTCCAGTGCCGGAATCGGGACCGCCGCCAGCACTGGCAGTGGCAACAGCCAGAGCAGCAGTGCCAGCCCTCCCCACTGCCATGCGTTGCGCCACCGCAGCACACGGCTCATGTGGACGCCGTGCCTTGCAATGGCGGTGCTGTGCATCATGCGAAACGGCATCCGTGTATGTCCTTGCCCCATGAACGGAAAAGCCGGCCGGATTACTCCGGCCGGCCTCCTTTACCACACACTTCTTCACACGCAGTGGTCAACGGCCCATGGCCACCCGCTGCTGCTCGTCCTGCACGTGTTGCTGCGAAGGCTCGTGCTTGGCCAGCATTGCAGCGCTGGTCTCCTGCAGGCTCGGTGCCGTCTGGGTCATGTCCACCGCAGTACGGAAGCCGGGAACGGTGCCCACGACGAAGGCCTTGCCATCCTGCACGGTGACGCCCTGCAGCTTTTCCGGCGAATCGATGCCGGCGGCCTTGGCCTGGGCGGTCACATGCGCGCTCATCTCGTTGCAGATCATGCCCGGCATGTGGCCGCGGATCGCATTGTGCAGCGGCGTATCCGGATGCGCCTTGTCGCCCAGTTGCGGCCCCTTCGGCGCCGCCTCGGCATGGCTGCGGCCTTCGGCCAGCTTGCCCAGCGTCGCCGGACCCGCCACGCCATCGGCGGAGAGCCCGTGCTGCTTCTGGTAGGCGATCAGTGCGTCCCTGGTATTGGCACCGAACTTGCCGTCCTCGCTCAGCGGGTTGCCTTGGCCGTCGCGCACGCCCAGGCGGTTGAGTTCCTTCTGCAGCGCAGTCACTTCCTCGCCCTTGGCCCCCTGGCGCAGCACACCGTTGTGGTCGGCGTCATGCGAATGGCCACCCTTGCCGGTTTCCTTCAGCTTGCCGTGGTCCCAGAAGTCCTGCGGGCTGATCAGCTTGCCGTGCGGATTCTTCAACTGGTAATGCACGTGCTGGGCATACTGACCCGCACCGCCCGGGCCACGGCCGCCCATGGTACCGATCGGCTCACCCGCCTTGATCGGCTGGCCTTCCTTCACCTGGGTCGACTGCAGGTGCAGGATCTCGTGCGAGTTGCCCTGTGCATCCCTGATCTTCACCGTACCATAGTCGCCACCGACGAACGTCACCGTTCCGGAGATCGGCGCGTTGACGGTCGGGTGCTGCAGATTACGGCCGTGCTGGCCGCCGACATAGTTGAAGTCGGTGCCACCGTGCGGCTTGTGCGCGCGGTGTTCGCCGAACTCACCGGTAATGTGCGGCTTGACCCCGTTTTGCGGGGGCAGCATCACCTGCATCGTCTGCTCGAAGGTGCGGGTCTGGCCTTCGGCATGCACCGCTGCCGGCTTGGCCTGCGCGTGCGTGGCCGCAGCTACGGCGGGGGCCGCGTGGCTGCCCTGGGACTGGCCGTGGGTCAGTCCCAGGCGCTGCTCCACGAACCGCTCGTACTTGTCCACGTACGGCATCACTTTCTTTTCAGACAGGGCGAGGCCGCCGTAATCACGGGTCGGGCCGTCGTGATGGTACTTGTAGATGTACTCCTCACCCTGGCCGCGCTTGTGCGCCAGCGTGCGGTTATCGATGTAATGGTCAACCAGTGCGTCGGACTGTGCGCCGACGTCGAAGCGGTTGCGGTTGTTGAGGTGGTAGTGGTTGCCGGTCTTGTCGATGAACTGGCCCAGGCCCGAGGCCGAGGTGGTGCCAGCGGCGGCATCGGGGTTGAAACCCGATTCAACGCGGGCGATGGCCAGTACGTGCGCCGTTTCGCGTGGGGTCAGTCCCTTCTCGCGCGCCGACTCGATGATCGTGTCGATCACCCGTGACTGTACTTCCGGAGTCGCATCGCCCCACCGGCGGGAGTTGCCATGCAGGCGGCCGTCGCTCTGGTCGATCGGCTCGCGGTAGTGGCTCCACGATTTGATGCGGTCACTGCTGTAGGCCGCCCCGCGGGGCTGGACCATGTCCTGGTAGATGTCTGCCATTTCTGTGCTATCCATTCTATGAAAAAGGGAATTTCCTTAAGGGGTACTGCTCCTGGTACTTCTGGTACTGCGGTACTGCAGTGCTGCGTTCACAGCGCGCGTGCGACGTCCTGCCGCTGCGCTCAGTCTTCGATGTAGTTCACCTCCGGGTGCTTGATGCCGAGCGAGTCGATCAACTTCTCGTACTCGTCGTTGTTGGGCTCCTGCTCTTCGCCTTCCGCGCCGCGCAGCGGCGGTGTGCTGTGGGTCAACTGGCGGCCACTGGCGTCGTACAGGTAGTACCACTCGCAGAAGCTGCAGCCGAACGGCAGTTCACCGTACTGCACGACGAAGTACGGCGTACCGCTGCGGTCCTGCACGCAGGCCAGGCCAACGGCGGTATAGCCGTCCATCTCCTTGGGCGCAGCAATGGCCTGGCGTGCGCCGTCCTTTTCAATTTCCAGCGTGGTCAGCCGGGAAGCGTCCGTGTCTTGGGTGGGCTGGGCCGCCAGGTGCAGGCGGGTGCCTTGGCAATCGATATGCATGCCGGTCTCGTCGCGCGTAAGAGAGGTGGAATGGTCCGCAACGGCAGCCGCAGGTGCGGCCGGCGTCGCTGCCGGGTCAGTGGAAGCAGGGGCCGCCGGTGCAGCCGCCTCAGGGCCGCTGCAGGCAGCAAGCATCAGGGCCAGTACGGGGGCAACGGGAGACAGACGCATGCGGGGCTCCTTGGGTGAATCACACGACCGCCCGCAGGCGGTTGCTCAGGGGTCAGATCGATTCGTCCTCACGCTTGACCAGTTGCCAGCACGGCTTCTGGGCAAAGGTGTAGATCTGCTGGTCGCTGGTATCGGGAGTGCGCATCTGCACCTGTACCTGGCCATCGGGCAGGCGGGTGACCTGCATCTCGCGGCCCTGGCGCTGCAGCGTGGCCGGGTCCGGCATCACCGGCCATTCGACCTTGGCAAGCGGCACCTTCTCCTCCACCTTGCGTGGCTCCGGCTCGGCTTCGCTGTCGATGTGGCTGTCCAGCAGCGGATCGGCAGTGGACGTTTCCTGCAGCGCGATCTCGTTGCCGAAATGCTTGAGGAAGTCGTCGAAGACCGGATGGGGGCAACTGGCAGACGCGTCTGCCGGGACTGCGGCAACCGGCGTGGCCGGCGCCGTGGCGGCGGCTGTGCTGGTCGGAGCCGGTACGGCGGCGTCAGCGGGGGCTGCCTGGGGCGCAGGCTTGCAGCCGGACAGCGCAAGCCCCAGGGCAAGCGCAAGCAGGGCAACGGGGCGGAGCTGGTTCACGGGATCCTCCTGATTCCGGGCGGTCGCGCGCGGTTCCGGCGCGGTAGGGAGGCAAGGATAGCCATGCCTCGGTCAATTCAGTTTCAACATCCGCTGTCAGGAATATCCCGACATGCTGAATTGAGACTAATATCACACTAATACTGAAATCAACGTCATCGCAGCAGCCGTTAGACTACGCCGCACACGCTTCGACCCTGGCCCCATGCGCGCATTCCTGCTTGCCCTCTCCCTGTTGCTGCCAACGCTGTGGCCTGGTGGTGCGGCCGCGCTGGAGGTCCGGGAAGGCGATCTGCTGTTCGTCACCGCCGGCCATGCCGGCCTGAGCGCGGCCATCGACGATGCCACCGGCAAGCAGGGCGCACCCAGCTTCGATCACGTGGCCCTGGTCGCTGCGGCGCCAGACGGCTGGGAGGTACTGCATGCGGATGAGAAAGGCTCGCGCCGGCAGACGCTGGATCAGTTCCGCGAGGACGCCCGAGGCAAGCAGCGGCAGGTCGTGGTCTATCGGCTGCGCGCATCGCAGCAGGCTGCCATCAAGGATGCGATCGCGACCGCACGCATGATGCTGGGTAAGCCCTACAACACGTCGTATGTGTTGAATGAGGACAGCTACTACTGTTCGGATTTCATCGAACGTGCGTTCCGTGCGCACCATGTGTTCGCACTGCAGCCGATGAACTTCCGCAACCCGAAGACCGGGCAGATCGCACGGCACTGGGTCGATCTCTACCGCGCCATGGGCATGGAGGTGCCGCAGGATCAGCCGGGCACCAACCCGAACGACATGTCAGCAGCGCCGGTGCTGCAACGCATTGGCGTGCTGGAATAAGCGAAGCCCCGCACGGGGCGGGGCTTCGCGCATCACAGGAAGTGGGTACCGAAGTCACTCCTCCTCGTCCTGCCCACCCTGTTGCTGGTTGCGCTGGTTGCGCTGCTGCTGTTCCTGCTGCTGTTGCTGCTGCTGGTCGCGGCCACGCCCCTGCTGCTGATCCTGCTGGTTCTGCTGGCCCTGCTGCTTCTGGTTCGGGTTCTGGTTCTGCTGTGCCATGTCCGATCTCCAAAGCCACACGCGGAATGCGGTGGACGGGGTCATCGTCTGCAGCGAAGAGTTAATCGCGCGTTGGTGGGCGGCTACATTGGTGTGTACGCGCGTGAATGAACGGGCAAAGCCCCTTGCGGCACAAGCCGATGAAGGATTCATATGGGTTCGGCATGTGCTCATGCCGTCAGCCCGACTGCGCGCATTCATGGCGTGCTCTGCTGGAAACACGCGCTGAACGGAGCTGGCGTCCTGCTCGCGCACGGACGCCAGCCCTGCACTCACGGCATCACCGGCGGCACATACGCCAGGGTCATGCCCAGCAGCCACAACAGGCCCAGCACCAGCGGGATGTGCACCAGCAACTGGATGAAGGTGAAGCCCACGATGTCGCGTGCCTTCAGCCCCAGCACGCCCAGCAATGGCAGCATCCAGAACGGGTTGATCAGGTTCGGCAGCGCTTCGGCCGCGTTGTAGACCTGCACTGCCCAGCCCAGGTGCGCCTTCAGCTCGTTGGCGGCCTGCATCACGTACGGCGCCTCGATGATCCACTTGCCGCCACCGGACGGCACGAAGAAGCCCAGCACCGCCGAGTAGATGCCCATCACCAGCGCGAAGCTATCGGTGCTGGCCACGTGCACGAACAGGCTCGACAGCCGGTGCGCCAGGGTCTGCCCGTCACCACCGGCGGCGTGGGTGAGGATCATCGCGATACCGCCGTACAGCGGGAACTGGATCAGCACGCCGGTGGTGCTCGGCACCGCCTTGGCCACCGCGTTGAGGAAGCTGCGCGGGCGCCAGTGCAGCAGCAGGCCCAGCGAAATGAAAAGGAAGTTGTAGGTGTTGAGGTTGGCGATGGCAGTGACCACCGGCTTGTTGGCGAACTCGTTGAACAGCCAGCCGAACGCCAGCAGCGAGAGCAGCACGGTCAGCAGCGGGCTGTATTCCAGCCATTCGCCCGGGCGCGTGCGTCGCTGCAGCGGTTCCGGCTCGGCCTGCGCAGCGCCGGGAAATTCCTCGGCGGTACGCGCACTGCCGGCTGCAGGCGCGGTCAGCCAGGCGATCAGCAGCGAGACAAGGATCAGCACTGCGGTCAGGGCGATCGACTGCCACAGAAAGATGGTTTCGGTGAACGGCAATACGCCGGTGATCTCCACCAGGCCCGGCGGCATGCTGGCCGGGTTGGCCTGCAACTGTGCGGCCGACGAGCTCAGCCCCATCGCCCACACTGCGCCCAGGCCGAGATAGGCCGACGCACCGGCGGCGCGGTAGTCCATGCGCAGTTCGGTGCGACGGGCCAGCGCGCGGACCAGCAGGCCACCGAACACCAGCGAGAAGCCCCAGCTGAGCAGCGAGGCGAGCATGCTGACCAGGCCCACGTACACCACCGCACCGCGACCGGTGCGCGGCACCCGGGCCAGGAAGTCGATGAAGCGTGCGACCACCGGCGCGGTCGCCACGGCGTAGCCGCCGATGACCACGAAGGCCATCTGCATGGTGAAGGGAATCAGGCTCCAGAAGCCGTCACCGAAGGCGCTGGCGGTGGCCTGCGGGGTCGAACCGAAGCCCATCGCGGCCAGCGCGACAATGACCACGCCCAGCACCGCGAACACGTACGCGTCAGGGAACCACTTTTCCGCCCAGGCCGCCGAGCGCAGCGCTGCGCGCGCCATCCAGCCGTCCTGTACTGCTGCCGTCGAGGCCATCGCCTACCCTCCCAGGTTCGATGGACCGATTCTGGGCGGTGGGGTGCGGGCTGTCAGCCACCTATTGGTCGTAGGTGGCGGTAGTGCCGGCCGCTGGCCGGCAAACTCGGGATCGCGCACGGGTGCAGCCGGCCAGCGGCCGGCTCTACCAACCCCTGGGGTCAGCGCAGCGCCAGGTCCACGGCGATACCGGCAAACAGCGCGGCGCCGACCCAGTTGTTGTGCAGGAACGCCTTGAAACACGGGCCGCGCTCGCGGTTGCGGCAGATCCAGAATTCGTACACCACCAGCGCGGTGGCCACGGCCACGCCGGCCAGGTAGTAGCCACCCAGCCCGCCGCGCACGCCAACCAGCGCCATGGTGGCCAGGAACAGCGCGTACAGCACGCCCTGGATGACCAGATCGAGATCACCGAACAGGATCGCGGTGGAGTGCGAGCCCATCTTCAGGTCGTCCTCGCGGTCGACCATGGCATACCAGGTGTCGTAGGCGGTGGACCACAGGATGTTGCCGGCATACAGCAGCCAGCCCAGCATCGGCACCTCGCCCTGCACGGCGGCGAACGCCATCGGGATGCCCCAGCCGAACGACATGCCCAGGTAGACCTGCGGCAGATGGGTGTAGCGCTTCAGGTACGGATAGCTGGCGGCCAGGAACACGCCGATGAAGCTCAGGCCGATGGTCAGCCCGTTCAGGGTCAGCACCA
The DNA here is from genome assembly GCF_047520755.2 of Stenotrophomonas sp. FR010. Classification (NCBI taxonomy): domain Bacteria; kingdom Pseudomonadati; phylum Pseudomonadota; class Gammaproteobacteria; order Lysobacterales; family Lysobacteraceae; genus Stenotrophomonas; species Stenotrophomonas sp. FR010. The sequence continues at coordinate 118,968 of NZ_JAXBQT020000005.1, forward strand.
GGCCGAACGCCACCAGCATCAGCACGGCGAACAACGCCAGCGCGGCACGGCCGCTGATCGCGCCGGTGGCCAGCGGCCGCGCCTTGGTGCGCTCCACATGCGGGTCGAGCCAGCGGTCAGCGTAGTCGTTGATGACGCAACCGGCCGAGCGGGTCAGCCACACGCCGGCGGTGAACACGAACAGCGTCCACAGCGGCGGCAGGCCACCGGCAGCCAGCCATAACGCCCACCACGTGGGCCACAGCAGCAGCAACGTGCCGATCGGGCGATCAGCGCGCATCAGACTCCAGTAATGCCGCCAACGCGGCGTCGCCGGCGACTGCGGCGAAGTGAGGGGGGTATCAGCCATGGCGATAGGATACTCCTGCCCCTCTGGCAGGGCTTTGCCGGTGGGGGGAGATTTGTTCGGCGAAACTGGATAGAATGCCCTTCCCGCACCGCTTCATGGCGGTGCGATGCCCGCCCCGGCACTGGCCGACGGCGCGGCGGTTCTACAACGCGCCCGTAGCTCAGCCGGATAGAGTAGTGGCTTCCGAAGCCATTGGTCGGGGGTTCGAATCCCTCCGGGCGCGCCATGTTCTTTCTATCCCCCCGTTCCGGTCCCTAGGGCCTGCGTCGAGCGTAGCTTCGATTCGGATCCGGCGTGGCGCGGCAGATCCGGCTGCGTGCATGCCTGATCATGCCGGGCAGCCAGCACAGCGCCGATACCAGGGCCCAGATCGCCGTCAGCCAGAACCATCGACCCAGGGTGTAGGCCCAGATCATGGGAAATACAGCCAGCATGGCGATGAACTGTGTGTACAGCAGATAGAGCGAATGCATGCCCAGGCGTGGGTCCGAGCGCAGCACCACGCCACACCCGCGGCATGCCGTCCTCGCCTGGCGTTTGCCTGCAGAGCGCAGTGGAAACCGTTGCCCGGCAGCGCCGCAGAGCGGACAGCTGAAGGTCATCCATTGCATGCGCAGCCTCCGTTCCTCTTCCTGATGGCTGCCACAGCATACGGCCGATGCAGTAACGCCGGGCATGGCCCGGCGTTGGCTTCAAAGCAGTCGAGCATGGCTCGACTCTACAAGAGCAGATCAGTACTTCCCGTCGAACGCGAAGATCGGCTTGCGCGTCTTCCACGCACCAGCAGTAAAGTCCGGGAACTCCAGCGTCTGGAAGCTGTTGGCGATCGACTGCTCGCTCAACGGGGTAATCGCACTCCAGGTCACCGCGTCGTAGATGTCGATCGGCATCGGTGCCTTGGCCTTCAGCGCTTCAACAAAGGCATGGATGACGAACCAGTCCATGCCACCATGGCCGGCACTGGCGGCGGTGTCGGCATTCTGTTTCCACAGCGGGTGCTCGTACTCGTCCTGGTATTTCTTGAACTCTTCCCACTGGTGCGGCGGGCTGCGGCCTTCGATGTGGATCGAATGGTTGACGTCCATCCACAGGCCCTTGGTGCCCTGCACGCGGAAGCCCATCGAGTACGGGCGCGGCAGCGAGGTGTCGTGCTGCAGCAGGATGGTCTCGCCGTTCTCGCAGGCCAGCGTGGTGGTGACGATATCGCCGAGCTTGAACTTCACCTGGGTGCTGGGGTGGGTGGTGCCGCCACTCTTGGCCACGGTGTATTCGTGCAGGCCGCGTGCCTTGGTCGCGAAGGCGTTGATGTGGGTGAAGCGGTTGCCACGGTTGATGCCGGTATACATCGCGCAAGGGCCGATACCGTGGCTGGGGTACAGCTCGCCGTTGCGCTGCACCGAATGCTCGGTGCGCCAGCGTGCTTCGCTCCAGCCCTTGGGACCGAACTCCACGCCGCTGTCGTAGGGCTGGTTCGGATCGCCGGAATTGAACTTCACGCCGCGAAGGTCGTGCTGGTAGCCGGCCTGCAGATGCACCAGCTCGCCGAACAGGCCCTGGCGCACCATCTGCAACGCCGCCATCACGTCGCGGCGGTAGCAGACGTTCTCCAGCAGCATGTACGGGGTGCCGGTGCTCAGCTGGGTCTTCAGCACGTCCCAGTGGTCCTGCAGGGTGATGCCGGCCACCACTTCACAGCCCACGGCCACGCCGGCCTGCATCGCGGCAATCGCCATCGGTGCGTGGTACTCCCACGGCGTGGCGATGATCACGCCATCGATGCCCTTCTGTTCCAGCAGGCGCTTCCACGCGTTGGTATCACGATCCTGGCCATAGGTCTTCGGCGCGGGCTTGCCGGCCTTCGCCACCATCTCTGTGGCACGGCCCAGCATGATCGGCTCGATGTCGCACAGGGCAACCACTTCGACGTCGTCGCGACGTACCAGCTCCTTCAGCAGCACCAGCCCGCGCATGCCGGTACCGATCATGGCCAGGCGCACTTTGCGCCCGCGTGCCCATGCCGGGGTCTGCGGCAGCAGGCTGCTGGCGGCGACAGCGGCACTGGCCGCGATGAATTCCCTACGCTTCATGGCAAACATCTCTCCTCTTGGCAGCGTGCCGGCCGCAGCCGGCACGCCAGGTCACGCAAACGGAATTACTTGAACCGGTAGCCGATGGTCACACTGTAACCACGGCCGAAGATGGTGGCGTAGTCACTGGAGTCACCCAGGAAGCTGTTCGGATCGTAGAACGGCAGGCGGTTGAACAGGTTCTTGACGGTGAAGCTCAGGTTCCACGCATCGTCCGGGCGCCAGGTGACGCTCATGTTGGCGGTCCACCACGACGGTGCACCATCGCACTTGCTCTTCTGCAGGGCCAGGTAGCCGCCGGTGCAGGTTTCCTTGTTGTTGCTCTCTTCGTCGATCTGGTCGGTAGCCCACTTGGTGCCACCCACGTAGTTGACGAACATGCTGGTGGTCACCTGCTTGTAGGTCCAGTCTGCATTGAGCGTGGCACGCAGGCGCGGGTTGTTGTAGTAGCCCACCACGTCGCCGTAGTACCAGCCGTTCTCCGCGTCCATATAGAAGCGGTTGCGGTTGGCGATGGTGGCGGCCAGGCCGATGTTCAGGTTGCCCCAGTCGCCCAGCGAGAAGCGGCTGCGCGCGTCGATGTCGAAGCCGTCGATCAGCGTCTTGCCGCGGTTCTTGTACTGGCCGACCACGCTGGCCACGTTGCCGGCGGAGTAGCCCGGCAGGGTGGCCGGGCAGCTCACGCCGCTGGCCGGGTCGGCGCACATCGCCGCCAACTGGGCAAGATTGGCACGGTCGCTGTCGGTGATCGGCGAGCGCGACATCGAGATGATGTCTTCCATGCGGCGGTAGTCCGGCGCGACGATTTCATTGTCACGGTAGATGAACCAGTAGTCGGCCGACACCGACAGCCAGGTTGCTGGCTCGTATACGAAGCCGAGGGTGGCGATCTTGGCCTTTTCCGGCTTCAGGTCCTTGTTCGGCTGGGTCATGCGCGCCACGGTGCGGCTGCAGTCGACGTTCAGCAGGTTCTTGCCGAGGTCGACGTCACCCGGCCGCTGCGACTTCAGCAGCAGGTTGGCGATGGCGTTGGTCTCGCCGCAGCGCAGTTCGTCACGGAAGCCACCGAGCTGGGCGAACACGCCGCCGTTGCCGGACTCGGCCAGGCTCGGTGCGCGGAAGCCGGTGGAATAGGTGCCGCGCAGCATCAGCTGATCGAACGCCTGGTACTTGAAGCCGATCTTCGGCGCGATGTTGGCGCTGAAGTTCGGGTACTTGTCCACGCGCACCGCCGCATCCAGTTCCAGCTTGTCGGTGATCGGCGCCACGGTCTCGGCGAACAGCGCGTAGGTGTTGCGCTTGCCGTCGAACCACGAGCCGCCCTGCTGGGTGATCAGGCCATTGGCCGCATCGGCGTTGCCCGGGGTGTAGAAGGTCTCACGGCTGGCGTTGAAACCGAACGCGGCGCGCATTTCGCCCGCCGGCAGCTGGAACAGCGGTCCTTCGATCTTGCCGTCCAGGGTATGCAGGCGGGTCCACGACTGGATGTCGAAGGTCGGGAACGCTTCACGGATCAACGCGGCGTTGGCTTCGCTGATCTCGCCGAACTTGTACGCCGGGTGGTCGGAGATGATCACCCGACCGGTACCAGGATCGATCGTGTACGGCCCGAACGCCTTCTCGAAGCCCTTGGTGTTGACGTTGATCGTCTGGTAGGTGGTGGAGTGGGTACCAGCGCTGGCGAATGCGGTTTCCCAGTTCCAGTCGCCCCGGTTGCCACGCGCACCGGCCAGCACGCGGTAGCTCTTGTCGGTATTGCGCTGGCCGAAGTAGTTCGGGCCGGCATCCTGCAGCAGGTAGTTCAGGCCGACCACGCCGCCCATCATGGCCTTCAACTGCGGGCTGGCGTGGTTGTACTCGTTGTTCGGGCCCAGGAACGGGTACAGGAACTGGTTGACGGTGTTGCCGGTGTTGCGCGAGAACCAGCTGGTCGGGTTGCCAGTCGTGGTGCCATAGGTGCGCGGCGTGCCGCCGTTGGCGCGCAGGTCGATGTCGGTGTAGGTCGCCTCGGCGAAGATCTCGGTGTTGTCACCGACCAGGAAGGTGCCGTTGAGGTAGGCGGTGTTGCGCTCGGACTTGGCGCCGGCATCGATCTCGTTGTTCATCCAGGTTTCCCAGACGCAACGCGGGCCGGCCGCTTCACTGGTCAGCACGTTCCTGCAGCCCGGCGCAGCTTCCTGCACGCGGCGGCCGGTGACCGGATCGAAGGCGAAGTAGGTGCCCGGGTTGAACTCGCCCGGCCTGCTGCCCACGCCCAGGCGTAGGTTGTTGAGGTAGTTCGGGTTGTTGACGTAGTACTGGTCCGGACGCTTGTCGTAGAAATCGCTCAGCGGAATCGCGTCGCGACGGTACATGTTGACCGCGCCGTAGATGTTGAAGCGGTTCTCGGCCAGGTCACCGAAGCCGGCGGTGATGCTGGCCTGGCGCTCACCGTAGGAATCGATGCGCGAGGAGGTGTCGTTGGTGAAGCTGATCTCGGCACCCTGAAAGTTGCGCTTGGTGATCACGTTGATCACGCCGGCCACCGCGTCGGTGCCGTACACCGCCGAGGCGCCGTCGGTCAGCACTTCCATGCGCTCGATGGCCGCGGCCGGAATCGCATCGATGTTGACGAACTGGGTCTGGAAGCCGGCAGGGGCACCGTAGTACGACAGGCGGCGACCATTCAGCAGCACCAGTGTGCCCTGCGCGCCCAAGCCACGCAGGTTGGCCTGCGAGGCACCGTCGGAACCGGTGAACAGCGAGCGCGCGTCCTGCTGCGCAGGGCGGGCGGCCGGCAGGTTGTCGAGCACCTGCAGCAGCGTGCGCGCACCCATGTTCTGGATGTCCTGCTTGCTGATCACCTGCACCGGCGAGGCGGTTTCAACGTCGGTGCGGCGGATGTTGGAGCCGGTGACCTCGATGCGGGCCAGGTCGGTGGCGTTGTCCTTGCTCTCCTGGGCGAAGGCAGGAGCGGCAAGCGAGAACAGCGCGCCGGCAATGGCCAGCGTCAGCGGAGCGATCGAGCGGCAGGGGGGGCGGTGGTGGCGGGCGGGCAACATCGGGGTTCTCTCCTGGCAGGGGTGCGGCGCTACTGAGTGAGCGCGTGGGCGTTCGGCGGGCAAAACGCTCCCGGGCCACGGCCATGAGGGCCGTAGTCGGGATGGGGCGGGGGAGGAGCGGTGTTACGTGGGGGTCATGGGGCGACGATGCTGGCGGAGTCGCCCTCCTGGCCGATCAGTACGGCGTTGGCCCAGTTGGCACAGACCTGGGCGGGTTGGCTGCCCTGCGCACCCAGCGTGCGCAGGCTCAGGGTGGAAAGGCCACGGATGTCCAGCTCCGGCTTGACCACGCCGGGCGCCTTCACCAGGCCGCTGTCGTACAGCAGGCGGTTGTCGCCCCATACCTGGAACTGCAGGCCGCCGGCGTTGCGGCAGGCGTCGTCGATGCCGAGGTCGGCACGCAGCAGGTGCCAGCCGCCCTGCAGGCGCAGGTCGATGCGGCTGTTGGCGCCGACCCCCAGGCCACGGCGGAACTGCAGGCCGTTCATGCGCATGCCGGCGTCGCCACGGAAGGACTGGTCGGTACGCAGCTGGCTGGCCAGCGCGGCCGGCACCGGCAGCTCGGAGAGATAGCGCTGCCGGGCCGGTCGCTCCGGTTCCTGGTGTTCGAGGATGTGGAAGGTGGACAGTGCGATCGGGCCGACGTCGCGCGGCTGCAACGCATCGAAGGCGCGGGCACTGCCCTGTGCGGCGGTGACCATCGGGTCGGTGCTGCTGGCGCCGTCGCCTTCAGGGTTCTGCACGCTCAGTACGCGGAAGCGCAGCAGGCGGCCGGCATGGGCCGGGAAGTCGATGCGTTGCACGCCTTCCTTCAGCTGCAGGCGGCCACGGGCGATCGGCTCGCCCCACTCGCCATTGCTGTCGCCCAGGTACACCTCGTAATCGCGCACCTGGCCGTGCTTCCAGTTCTTGTCGTTGCGCGGCGCGATGTCGATGCCATCGATCATCCTGCGCTCGCCGAAGCCGATCACCCACTCGTGCGCGCCAGTGCGCACGGCCTGGTTGCGCACGCTGCGGAACCAGGTGTTGGGATCGTCATCGAAGGCGTTCTCCAGCGCATGGCCGGGCTCCTCGGCCGGGCGGTTGACCACCAGCAGGCTGTCTGCGGGCAGTTCGCGGCCCAGTACCGGCGCGGCCGGATAGGCATCGTCGGCGGCCGCAGCGGCCACCGCGAAGTCCAGCTGCAGCTGCAGCGGCTGGCGGATGTCCTGGGCAGCGGTGCGCACATGCAGCGTGCCGCGACGCTCCCGCGCGTCGAAGTACCAGCCCTCGTTGGCGCTGTTGAAGGCGGCGGCATCGGCCAGCGCCGGCAACGCACGGCCACCGGCCTGCACTGCACGCGGCGCCTGCCGGCTGAGCACGCGCAGGCCGTAGCGGCGCTGCGCCAGCTGGCCGTTGTACTGGCCCTGCACCGCGTCGATCTGCACCTGCACCGGGCCGCTGCCCTGCGCCGGCGCCTGCACGCGGATCTGCTGCGTGCTCGACTCGCCCTGCTGGTAACGGCGCGTGTTGCCATCGTCTTCGTACAACGTGTACTGCGAATCGCCCTGCGGGTACAGGTCGAAGGTCACTTCATCGAGCGGCTTTTCGCCATCGAACAGCATCGACGGGTACATCGGCAGGATCGCACCGGCACGCACGAACACCGGCAGCGTGGCCAGGTCCACCTGGCGGTCGAGCTGGCGGCCGTCGGCACCGGCCTGCACGCGGCGGCCGTCCCAGTAGTCGATCCAGCCGCCGGCCGGCAGGTGGATGTCGCGGCGCCAGCCACGGCTGGCGGCCTGGCTGCGGTACACCGGCGCCACCAGCAGTTCGCGGCCGAGCAGGAACTGGTACTTGTAGGTCTCATCCTGTGCATGCGGGTCGCGCGGGTAGTCCCACATCAGCCCCCGCACCGGCGGTGCGCCGGTCTGCGCGGCCTCGTGCACCAGCCCGTACATGTACGGGGTCAGGCGCATCTTCAACTTCAGGTAATCGCGGTTGATGCTGCGGTACGGCTCGTCGTACCACCACGGGTGCTTGCGCGCATTCGACGACCAGCCGCTCATGCCCATCAGCACCGGCGTGAACGCCTTCCACTGCAGGTCGCGGGTGAAGGTCTCGGCGCTGCCGCCGAAGATTGCATCGACGTCGCCACTGGCGTAGGCCATGCCGGACAGGCCCGAACCGACCAGGGTCGGCACGTGCCAGCGGATGTAATCCCAGCTGCTGCTCTGGTCGCCGGTCCACGCTACGGCGTAGCGCTGGATGCCGGCCCAGCCCATCACCGTCCACAGGAACGGGCGCGAATCGGAATTGTCGAGGATGCCGTTGAACGCCTGGCGGTTGGCGTCCATCGCGAACTGGTAGCCCTTGCCGGTCCAGGCCACGTCCAGCTTCTGCACGCGGCTGCCGGCCTTGCCCACTTCCCAGGCGATCTTGTCGACGCCGTTCTCGGTCCACAGACCGGTGCGGAAGCCGTACTTGGCCAAGCCCTGCACGGTTTCCGGCAGCTTCTTGTAACCGCAGCCGTAGCCATCGTTGGGCAGGATCCAGCCACCGGGCATGTCGTGCTCGCGGTACTGCTTGGCCACGCTGTCGATCACATCCGGCGTGGTGCCGGTCGGGCCGTCGCTCCAGCCTTCGGGCACGGTGCCGGGCTTCTTGCTGTTGTCGCTGTCGTTGTAGCAGTCGGCATCGCCGTAGGACAGCGCCCAGCGCGCCACCATGTTCGGGCGGCCGGTCAGCTGGGTGTAGCGCTCGATCAGCTTGGGCAGGTCGGCGCCGACGAAGTAGTACGCGTCGAAACGGTCTTCGCGATGCAGCAGCGTGGCCTGGTCGGGCTGGCGCAGGTCGTAGCTGCCATCGCTCCACGTATTGCGCAGCATGCCCCAGCCACGGCTGCTCAGCAGCATCGGTGCAGGACTGGGGCGGTCACCCTCTTCCCAGCCGCCGGAATAGGACACTTCCAGCTCGCGGCCCTTGAACTGGTAACGGCCATTCTGCTGGCCGCCCCCGAAATAGCCCTCATCGGCCTGCGAGGACAGCACCTGCACGCTCTGCGTGGCCTCCAGGTCCAGCGGCTGCAGTTCCTGCCACAGCGCGGTGGGTTGGCCGTTGTCCAGGCGTTCCAGGCGCAGGCGCAGCGGTTGCCGCTGCACATGCAGGACCAGTGCGTCGGTACGCACGCGGATTTCCTGCGCGTCTTCTTCCAGCTGCGCCTGCACGTTCGCCTTGGGCTGCGGCAGAACGATCGGTGCGGCCTTGTCGCCGGCGCCGGTCAACGTGCCGTTGCGGCCGGCCTGCACGCGGATGATGTCAGTCGCCGGCAGTTCAATGCGGATGCGCGCGCCCTTGTCGGTCTGCAGGTCCCAGCCCTGCACGCCGTCGCGGCTGGCGCTGGCGCTGACCGATCGCAGGTTGCCGACCGGCTCGGCCCGGGCCGTCATGGACGCCAGCATCAAGGCCGGCACCAGGGCCAGCATCAGCGGCGAGCGACGAACGCAGTTTTCCACGCGGACTCCCAACCCGTTCACCGGGCGTTTCGAAAGCGATTGGGCCGACTCTAGGGCAGCGATTCGAAAGATGTCAACAAATTGAAAGGAAAAAGGAAGATATATTCCATTGAAACGAAAGTTGTTGCGTCGCAATACTTTGTGTAAGCGCTTGCAGTCGCCTGTTAAGCATTGTGCGATACGGCATTTGACCCGTCCTTTCGTTTTCCTGGTCATGCCGCGACTGGGAAAGCGACTCGGCCATTTTCTTTCTTTTTACTTTCGATGTTTGACATTTCGAAAGAAAACGCAGATGGTGCGCTGGCCCAACTGGAACCTCCGAATGGACGTCACCCTGCTTTCCGATGTGTCCGCCTGGCAGCGCCTTGGCGGAGCCGACACCGCAACCGAAATCGCCCAGCAGCCTGCGCTGTGGGAAGCACTCGCACAGGACCTGTCGCGTGCCCGCGACCGCCTGCAGGCCTTCCTTGGCGACAGCCTCAACAATTCCAACCAGCGCGTGCTGTTCACCGGCGCCGGCAGTTCCGGCTTCATCGCCGAGATGGTGGCTGACGCGATCAACGCACAGTGGCCGGCCGAGGTGCGCGTGGTGCACACCACCAGCCTGCTGACCCACCCGGCGCTGTACCTGCAGCGTGACCGCCCGACCCTGCTGGTGTCGTTCGGCCGCAGTGGCTCCAGCCCGGAAAGCGTGGCAGCGGTGGATCGCGTGCGCAGCGACGTGGACGACGCGCGCTTCCTCGATATCACCTGCAACGCCGATGGCGAACTGGCCCGCCGTGGCGCCGGTCGTGCCGATACCTGCACCCTGCTGATGCCGTCGGCCAGCTGCGACCGCGCCTTCGCCATGACCAGCAGCCTGACCTGCATGCTGCTGGCGGCACTGACGGTGTTCGATCGCTCTCCGTGGGATGCGCGCGTGGCGCGCCTGAAGCAGATCGCCGCGCTGGCCCGCGAAGGGCAGGCGCAGTGGGACGCACCAGTGGCAACGCTTGCGCAGCGCCCGTTCAACCGCGTGATCTACCTTGGCAGCGGCCCGCTGGAAGCGCTGGCCCGCGAGTGTGCACTGAAGGTGCTGGAGCTGACCGCTGGCCGCGTTCTGGCGCTGGCCAACACGCCGCTGGGCTTCCGTCACGGCCCCAAGTCGACGCTGGATGGCAACACCCTGGTGGTGGTGCTGCGCAGCGTGCAGCCGCTCGCGCGCCGCTACGAGCAGGACCTGCTGGAAGAACTGCGCCGCGATGGCGTGGCCGGGCAGGTGCTGGCGATCGGTCCGCATTCGGATATCGGCGCCGATGACGATTACACCCTCACCGTACCGGCGCTGGACGATCCGTGGCTGGCACCGGTGTGGCTGGGCTTCGCGCAGCTGTTCGCGCTGCAGCGCTCGGCCGCGCTGGGACTGACCCCGGACAACCCGTTCCCGGACGGCACCGTCAACCGCGTCGTCAAGGGCGTCACCATCCACCATGGCTGAGCTGATCGCCCACGCCTGCTATGGCATCGACATCGGCGGCACCAAGATCGAGCTGGTGGCGTGCGATGCGGCGATGCAGGTCACCTGGCGCCGCCGCGTGGCCACGCCGCAGGGCGACTACGATGGTTTCCTGCAGGCCGTGGTGACGCTGGTGGCCGAGGCCGACGCCGCGCTGGGCCGGAATGATGCGGCCATCGGCATTGCCCTGCCCGGCGTGCGTGACCGCCGCAGCGGCCGCCAGCTCAGCGCGAACGTGCCCGCACTGACCGGCCAGTGCGTGGCGCAGGATCTGCAGGCGCGGCTGCAACGCTCGCTGCATTTCGGCAACGACCTGCAGTGCTTTGCCCTGTCGGAAGCGCACGGCGGTGCCGCCGAAGGCTATCCCAGCATGTTCGGCGCCATCCTCGGCACCGGTGCCGGCGGCGGCTTCTGCCTGCAGGGCCGGCTGCTGTCCGGCTTCAACGGCCTGGCCGGCGAGTGGGGCCACTGGAGCGTGCCCGGCCATCTGCTGGAGCGCCATGGCCTGCCGCTGCTGGACTGCGGCTGCGGCCTGCAGGGCTGCGTGGAGCGCTATGTCTCCGGCAGTGGTGTAGCAATGATCGAACGCCATCTCGGTGGCAGCGCCGCCAACGCCAGCGCGGTGATTGCCCTGGCCGAGGCCGGCGATGCGCGCGCACGCAAGGCGCTGGACATCCATCGTGACCTGCTCGGCCACAGCCTGGCCGCGCTGGTGCTGGCGCTGGACCCCCACGTGATCGTGCTCGGCGGTGGCCTGTCGCAGTACGCGCCGCTGTACCAGCAGCTGCCGGCCGCCATCGCCGCCCATCTGTTCGATGGCGTGCAGGTCCCCCCGATCGTGCCGCCACGGTTCGGCGATGCCGGTGGCGCACGTGGTGCCGCCCTGCTCGCCTGCCAACCCTCGTTTTCCTGATCTCCGGAGCCTGACCATGTCCCCGTTGCAGACCCTGCTTGCTTCCCACCGCGCCGGCGCCAACGTCGGCCTGTACAGCGTCTGCTGCAGCAACGAGCAGGTGCTGCGCGCGGCCATGCACGTCGCCCTGGCGCATGGCACCGTGCTGCTGATCGAGGCCACCTCCAACCAGGTCGACCAGTTCGGCGGCTACACCGGCATGACCCCGCCGCTGTACCGCGACTACGTGGGCACGCTGGCCGATGAGGAAGGCTTCCCGCGCGAGCGGCTGATGCTGGGCGGCGACCACCTCGGCCCGAATGCCTGGCAGAAGCGCCCGGCGGCCGAAGCGATGACCCACGCGCGCGTGCTGATCGAAGCCTACGTCGCCGCCGGTTTCCACAAGATCCATCTGGATTGCAGCATGTCCTGCGCCGATGATCCGGTGCCGCTGCCCGATGCCATCGTCGCTGCGCGCTCGGCCGAGCTGGCCGAAATCGCCGAACGCACCGCCGCCGAACATGGCCTGCCGCCGCCGGTCTACGTGATCGGTACCGAAGTGCCGATTCCCGGAGGCGAAGCCTCGCTGGCCGAGGGCCTGCAGGTGACCACGCCGGCCGCCGCCGCGCAGACCCTGGCCATCCACCGGCAGGCCTTCGATACCCCGCAGCTGCGCGATGCATGGCAGCGTGTGATCGCGATGGTGGTCCAGCCGGGCGTGGACTTCGACCACAGCAGCGTGCACGAGTACGACGCTGCCGCTGCCAGTACGCTGGCCGATTTCCTCGAACAGCAGCCACGCATCGTGTTCGAAGCGCACTCCACCGACTACCAGCGCGAGAGCGGCCTGCACGCGCTGGTGCGCGACCACTTCGCCATCCTCAAGGTCGGGCCCGCGGCCACCTTCGCCTACCGCGAAGCGCTGTTCGCGCTGGCCGCGATCGAGGCCGAACTGCTGCCGGCGGCACAGTGCTCGCGCCTGCCGCAGGTGCTGGACGAGGTGATGGTGGCGCAGCCGAAGTACTGGCAGTCCTATTACCAGGGCGATGACGCCGCGCTGCGCCTGCTGCGCAGCTACTCCTTCAGTGACCGCTGCCGCTACTACTGGGGCGAGCCCGCGCTGGTGCAGGCGGTGCAGACCCTGTTCGCCAACCTGGAACAGCACGCGCCGCCACTGGTGCTGCTCAGCCAGTACCTGCCGGAGCAGTACCGCGCCGTGCGTGAGGGCACGCTGGCCAACACCCCCACCGCGCTGGTGCAGCACCGCATCGGCCTGTGCCTGGGCGAGTACGCGCGCGCCTGCAGCGCCAACCAGGCCGGAACCCGCACGCAGAACGCACGTTCGGCTGCCGCAGTTGCTGCGAACGGCTAATCTCTACCTTTCCCCGCGAAACCGAGAATGGCCATGCGCAACACCCGCTCCCGCCGGCAACAGATCCTGCAGCTGCTGATCGAGCACGGCTCGGTGCAGGTGGCCGATCTGGTCGAGCGTTTCGGCGTGTCGGCGGTGACCATCCGTGCCGACCTGACCCACTTCGAGTCGCAGGGGCTGGCCAACCGCACCCACGGCGGCGCCACCCTGGTGCGCACGCCGCCGCAGGAACAGGACATCCATGAGAAGGACGCGCTGAACCTGCCGTTGAAGGAATCGATCGGTGCGCGCGCTGCGCGCTTGGTGCAGCCGGGCGACAACATCATCATCGATTCCGGCTCGACCACGATGACGCTGGCCCGCCACCTGCGCGCGCATCGCGACGTGACGGTGATGACCAATGGCCTGAACATCGCCTGGGAACTGGCCAATGCCGCGGGCATCACCGTGCTGCTGACCGGTGGCCTGCTGCGCCAGCAGTCGCTGTCGCTGCAGGGCAGCCAGGCCGAGGCCAGCCTCAACTCGTACAGCTTCGACACCCTGTTCCTGGGCGTGGATGGCCTGGACCTGCAGTTCGGCCTGACCACCCACGACGAGGCCGAAGCCCGCCTCAACCACCGCATGGTCGAGCGCGCGCGCCGCATCGTGGTGCTGACCGACGCCTCCAAGTTCGGCCGCGTCAGCCTGCACCGCATCGCCCGCCTCGACCAGATCCACGCCATCATCACCGACGCCGGCATCGACGACGCAACCCGCGAAGGGCTGCAGCGGCTGGGTATCGAAGTGATCATTGCCGAGCCTCCCGCATGACCGACATCCGTTCCCTGCATGGCCGCATCCTCACCCCGCTGGGCTGGCGGCGTGGCCAGGTCCACTTCGATTCACACGTGCGCCAGCTGCAGGTGGATGACCACAGTGGTGCTGACGACCTGCAGCTGCCGGTCATCCTGCCCGGCTTCATCGACCTGCATGTGCACGGTGCGGCCGGGGTGGACCTGATGCAGGGCGGCGACGTGGCGCGCACCATCGCGCGCACCCATCTGCGCTTCGGCACCACCACGCTGCTGGCAACCACCATGACCGCCGGCCTGGATGAGATCGAGCACGCGCTGCAGGGGGTGGCTGCGACGATGGCGGCGCCCGATGCCGACGCCGCCCGCATCGTCGGCGTGCATCTGGAAGGACCGTTCATCAGCCCGCAGCGGCTCGGTGCACAGCCCAACCGTACGATCGAGGCGACGCTGGCGCTGGTGCAGCAACTGCACGCACTGGCGCCGATCCGGGTAATGACGCTGGCACCGGAAATCGGCGAGCACACCGCACTGATTCCGGCGCTTTCGGCGATGGGCATCCGCGTGCAGCTCGGCCACAGCGCCGGCACCTACGAGGAAGGCGTAGCCGCGCTGCAGGCCGGCGCCTCCGGCTTCACCCATCTGTTCAATGGCATGACCGGTGTCGACCATTACCGACCCGGCATCGCCGCGGCGGCGCTGGCGCATGCACAGTACGCCGAGATCATTCCCGACCTGCAGCACATCCATCCCGGCGTGATCCGCCTGGCCGCGCGCGCGATCCCACGCCTTTACGCAGTGACCGACGCGACGGCCGCCACCGGCATGCCCGATGGCGAGTACGCCCTGGGCGAACAGCGCGTGCACAAGTGCGGCGGCTGCGTGCGCCTGGCGACCGGTTCACTGGCCGGCAGCGCCCTGACCATGGACCAGGCGCTGCGCAACCTGGTGCGCGTGGGTCTGGAGCTGGCCGACGCTTCGCAACGTGTTTCCACCTTCCCGGCCGACTACCTGGGCCTGGGCGATCGCGGCCGCATCGCGCCCGACGCCCGTGCCGACCTGGTGGTGCTGGACGCCGAACTGCGCCTGCAGCAGGTGGTGGTGAGTGGGCGCGTGGTCGATCTGAACTGACACGCGCGATGCGGCCCGGATGCCGCGCAGGCTCCCTGTAGAGCCGAGCCATGCTCGGCTCAGCGCGCGAAGCGCGGCATGGGGAACCTCGATATCGGAACGGAAAGCGGCCGAGCATGGCTCGGCTCTACAGAAAGCACTCTGCGACGAACCGCCGCCGGGCGTGGCCCGGCGCTACCACAGGAACTGCCGATGACTCCAAGCACCGCTCCGCGCTGGCCCGTACGCTACCTGCTCTTCATCGGCGGGCTGGGTGGCCTGCTGTACGGCATCGACATCGGCATCATCGCCGGCGCCCTGCCCTATCTCGAAGCAACTGCCAGCCACGCCTGGCAGCTCAGCAGCCAGCAGCTCGGCTTCGTGGTGGCCGCGGTACTGCTGGGCAGCGTGCTGTCCTCGCTGTTCGCCGGCATGATCGCCGACCTGATCGGCCGCCGCGGCGCGATGCTGCTGGCCGGCCTGCTGTTCACCGCCTCGATTCCGATCATGGCACTGGCCTCCGGTTACACGCCGCTGCTGCTGGGCCGCCTGCTGCAGGGCATCAGTGGCGGTTTGATCGGTGTAGTGATTCCGCTGTACCTGGCCGAAGTGCTCAGCCCCGAGCGACGTGGGCGCGGCGCGGCGATGTTCCAGCTGCTGCTGACCGTTGGCCTGGTGCTGGCAGCCCTGATCGGCCTGTACCACGCCCACGCCGTGGATGCCGCCGCCGAAGCCGTGCGCTCGCTGCCGCTGGCACAGCAGGCGCAGGAGCTGTTCACGGTGAAGGACCACGCTTGGCGCACCATCTTCTGGACCTGCCTGGCGCCGGGCCTGCTGTTCTGCGCGGGCATCTTCTGGCTGTCCGAATCGCCACGCTGGCTGGTACGCCGGGGCCGCATCGATGAAGCCCGCCGCAGCCTGCATCGCGTACTGCCCGCTGCCGATGTGGAGCCCACCCTTGCGCAGATCCAGGCGCCGGAATCGAGCAGCAGCGACAGCAAGCGCGACCCGCTGCTCAGCCGCCGCTACGTGGTGCCGTTCCTGCTCGCCTGCGTCGTGCTGGCCTGCACCCAGGCCACCGGCATCAACTCGGTACTGGCCTACGCGGTGAACATCCTCAATCAGGCCGGCCTGTCCGGTTCAGTGGCCAACGGCGCCGACGTGGCGATCAAGCTGCTGAATGCGGTGATGACCGTGGTCGCGTTGCTGCTGGTCGACCGCAAGGGCCGCAAGTTCCTGCTGATGCTCGGCAGCGGTGGTATCTGCGTGGCCCTGCTGGCCGCGGCCACGCTGTTCTTCCAGGCCGAGCGCGGTCGCGCTGATGTGCAGCCGCAGTTGCAGGCGGCGGTCAACGGCGGTGGCCTGCAGCTTGTGCTGGATGAAGCCCAGTGGCAGCGCCTCGGTGCTGGCATCGACAGCGAGGGCCGGCCGCTGCAGCTGACCGTGTCGTACGCCTACGGCGACTTCACCAATGTGCGCGCCGTGCGCAGCGACAACCTGATTGATCGCGAACTGCGTATCGACCGCACCGGCACCGTACAGCCAGACAGCGTGATCGGCGCATTCTTCCGCAAGTTGCATCTGAACCCGTTCGCCGACCCGGCCAGTGCCGCGCAGGCGCCGCTGCGCATCGAACAGGCCCGCATCGGCCCGGTGCCGCCGCCTGCACATGGCTGGGCGGTGGCCGCCTGCATCCTGGTATTCGTCGCGTTCTTCGCGGTCGGCCCCGGCGTGTGCGTGTGGCTGGCACTGTCGGAACTGATGCCGAACCGCATCCGCTCCAACGGCATGAGCATCGCACTGCTGATCAACCAGTTCGTGTCGACCACCATCGCCGCCATCTTCCTGCCCACGGTGGGCCACTACGGCTACGCCAGCATGTTCGTGTTCTGGGCGGCCTGCACCTTCGTGTTCTTCCTGGTAGCCGCGTTCTGGCTGCCGGAGACCAAGGGCAAGTCACTGGAGGAGATCGAGGCACGGTTCGCCCGGTAGCAGTCGACCTTGGTCGACCTCCGCGCGCAACGCGTTGGTGTTGGCGCGCCCGTCACTGACCGGTGATGTGCTTCGCCAACGCCTGCGCCTCGGGGGTGCTCGGCAATCCGCTCAGCATCATCGATTCACCGAACGGGCCTTTCACCGTCGCCACCATCAGCACGCGGCCGTCCACGCTGAGCGCCGCGCGCTGGCCCACCAGTGCTTCCGTGCCATCGTGGATGCGCTGGTGCGCTTCGTGTCGAAAGCGGATCTGCAGGCCAGGTTGCTTGTCCTGATCCAGCACGTAGCGCACATCGGCAATGTCGGCGCTGCCGGCGATCGGCGGCTCGCGCAGGGCCAGGGTTTCGCCTTGCCATTGCGCCGGCTTGCCTTTGCCGGAGGCGTCCACCGCGCTCAGGCGCACATCCACGCCAGGGCGCGGCACGTGATCCTTCCCTGCCAAGCCACCGGGCGTGGCGCCCGGCATGCAGCCGGCCAGGGTCAAGGCCACGCCCAGCAACAGCGGAAGCGCAGCCCTCACTTCAGCTTCCGCAGCTTGAATGCCACCAGCACCTGCAGCAGGCCGTACAGCAGGCTGCCGATGCCGATCCACAGCGTAGTTACCGCCACGCCGGCATATGGATTCGCCGCAAACAGCAGGCCCAGCACCACCGCCAGCACGCCGCTGAGGATCAGCAACCATTCGCCCTGGATCTGCTTGCGCACGCGGATCGCGAACACGATGCGATAGATGCCGGCCACCAGCAGCCACGCCGCCAGGAACAGCACCAGCACGCTGGCGGTGGCCAGCGGATTGATCACCGCCAGGATACCGAAGCCCAGCGAGGCGAGGGCGTACAGCGCCAGCCAGCCACGCGACGCGCCGCTGCCGCCGCTGACCAGTGCGAACAGGCTGATGACGCCTTCAACGATGGCCATCACGCCCAGCGTCCACGCCAATGCCATGGCGGCGGATAGCGGCCAGCCGATGGCGATGATGCCGAAGCCCAGCGCAACCAGCCCATACAGCAGCAGGATCCACCAGCTGCGACCCACCGCCGACAACAAGGGAGACAAGGGGGAATTCATGGCCACTCCTTCAGTCCAGTACCGGCCACATCCTAGCCCCCGGCGATGAAGACAGCGATCACGGTACCCGCGCGCACACCCATACCCGCACCTCTTCAGCGCCCACGCAGCGCAGCGTTTCGGCAATCTCCATCACCGTACTGCCGGTGGTCATCACGTCGTCAACCACGGTCAATCGGGGTGGCACCGGACCACGCACATCGAACGCATCGAACAGGTTCTCCCGGCGCTGTTCGGCCGTGCGTTCGGACTGTGGCGCCGTATGCCGCCGCCGGTACACCCCCTGCCAGACCGGCATCGGCAGCAACCGGCACAGCTCGCCGGCCTGGTTGTAGCCGCGCTGGCGCAGGCGCCGCCCATGCAGCGGCACCGGCACCAGCGGCGCGCACGACCAGGGCGGTGGTGCGCGCTGCATCAGCTGGGCAAGCAAGCGCCCGGCCGCCAAGTCCTGGTGGAACTTGTAACGCACCAGCAGCTGATCGACGGGTGGAAGGTACAGGAGGCTGGCATGTGTGGCGGCCTGCGGCGGCGCCTCCTCGCGACAGATCCCGCAGACGATCAGGGCGTTCCCGGGTAGCGGGAGGGCGCAGCGCAGGCAGGCACGACCGGCCCAGGGCAGTCCGGCAAGGCAGTCGCGGCACAGGTCAAGTTCATCGTGGCCCGGCTCGCCACAGACCAGGCAGCGCAGCGGTAGCAGCACGCGAAGTGCCGCCTGCAGGAGGCGAGTGGACTTGGTCGGCATGCGCTACAGCGTGACCGCGCCGCTGCCCCGAGGCCATCAGACGCACGCTCCTTGACCTGTAGGCGTCTTTACCCGTTTACGGAGCACTTCACCGCGTTGGCGCAGGCTTCGCATCCACCCGGGTGCGATACACCATGTACGGCGTCTGCCGGCGATCCACTCCACCATTGAAGCCGGCCTGTCGATGCAGCTGGTTGGCGGTGAAATACAGATAGCCGTCCGGCCCCATCGACAGCGTATCCGGCCACAGGATGCGCGGGTCGTGCACCACCGTCGTCCATCGCCCCTGCGCGTCGCGGGCATGGATGGCGTTGTGCTCGTAGTCGCTGGCATACAACCGCCCGTTGGCGTCCATCTCCATGCCATCGGAGGCGCCTTTGTCGCCCAGGTCGACCACCGCTGCCGCCAGTTCCGCTTCACTCACCTTCGGATCGCGCAGCAGCGCGGTCGGCACGCTGTACAGATGACGGCTGGACAAGGGCGTGTAGAACAGGGTGCCACCATCGGGCGACAGGGCGATGCCATCGGCGGCCACGGTGAACGGCTGCGTCGAACCATCCGCGTTGCGCAGCCGCATCTGCTGCCCTTCCACGATCGGTACGAAGGTCGGGTCGGCTGACGTGGACACATGCCCGATCAGGCGCTTGGTGGCGCTACCGGTAGCGAGGTCGATCACGATGATGCCGCCGATACCGCTCAGCGACGAGTCGGTCACGTAGGCCACGCCCTCGCGGCCAACACGGAAATCGAAGCGCACATCGTTGACATAGGTGCGCGCGTCGATGACGTTGGCCGGGAACACCAGCGTCTTGGCCACGGTGTTGGTGGCAAGGTCGATCGCCACCAGTTTGGCACCGCCGGCCTGTGGCGCAGAGAACCCGGGCGCGGCGGTATCCAGCACCCACAACCGGCCCTGGCCATCGGCCACCACGCTCTGCACGCTGATGAAATGGGCCGCCGGATCGGGACCATCCTTGCGGTTGATGCGCGCATCCGGATAGGGCACGGCGCGGCCGTCGCGCCATTCGGCCACGCTGTAGGCCACCTCATCGCCCCAGCGCGGGAAGTTGACGAAGATCCGCCCGGTCTCGGACACCGCCACGCTGGTGGGCATGGCACCTTCGAAACGCGCCACCGGTTCGAGGGTGCCGATGCTGCGCTCGCTGGGCAGCAGGGGCGCGCCGGACATCGCCAGCGCGGGGGAACTGGTCAGAGCCAGGAGGGCAGCCGCCAGGCTGCGGATACGGCAGTTGATCATGGTGCTCTCGATGCGGGTCCGGGTGCAGCCCCGGTGTCGATGCATCTTCTGCGTCGCGCGTGGCATCGGGTAGACGGTGCAGCGCGGAATCAGCTTCACTGCAAAAGTGAAGATTGCGGCCTAATTGATCCTGTCGATCAAGGTAATCAGCGATGCCTATCAGCTGATTCTGCTTGCGGCGCCATCAACAACTCCGCCAGCCCGCGATAGATTGGTACCCTGCACACCAGCCCGGACACACCACGCGCGATAAGCACCGTGGCCAGGATCGGCAACAGCAGATCACCACTGTCGGTCAGCTCCAGCGAGATCACCGCCGAGGTCAGTGGCGCCTGGGTCACACCGGTCAGGTAGGCGCACATGCCCAGCAGCACAAACGCGCGCGGGTCCACGCCCGGCATCAGTACGGCCAGGTTGTGGCCAAGGCCGGCACCGACCGCCAGCGCCGGCGAGAACAGGCCGCCGGGAATACCGGCTACGTACGATGCGAGGTTCGCCAGCAGCTTCATCAGACCGAACTCGTGGCCCACCATCGCCTGCCCCTGCACCAGGCTGCGCGCCTGTTCGTAGCCGGTGCCGAATGCGCCTTCTCCGAACGCCAGGGCCAGCAGCACCACCACCAGCCCGCAGCCTGCGGCCAGCAACACGGGATGCCGCTGCCGTAGTTGCCCGAGCCAACGGGGGCGGCCCGCCGCACTGGCCAGCACCGCGCGCGCGAACAATCCGCCCAGCAATCCGGCCACTACGCCACACAGCAGGATCGCCAGCCAGCCCTGGCCGAGCGGCAGGCGCGCGCTCACATGGCCGAAATAGGTGTAGTTGCCCAACAGACCGAGCGATACCACGCCACCGACGATCACTGCGGTCAACAGGGTACCGGAGAAGCGATGTTCGAAACGGCCACTGAGCTCCTCGATGGCGAACACGATGCCCGCCAGCGGTGTATTGAATGCCGCGGCGATGCCCGCTGCACCACCCGCCAGCAGGAAGTGCGAGAGTTCGCGTGGATCCTTGAAGCCGAACCAGCGGCCGAACAGATACATCAGGCTCGCGCCCACATGCACCGTGGGACCTTCGCGCCCAACCGACGCGCCGCCGAGCAGCGACAGCGAGGTCAGCAACAGCTTGCCGGCCGAAACCGCTGGGGAAAGGTTGGTTTTCCGGAACGGCTCATCGGCCTTGTCCAGCGCAGCGATGACCTGCGGAATGCCGCTGCCCCGCGTGGGCTTCAGCACGCCACTGGTCAGCCAGGCCAGCAACGCGAAGATGCCGGGCGTGAGCAGCAGGGCCCACCACGGCGAGTGCGCGGTGATGCGCTGGAACAGATGGAAGGCCGCGTCGCTGGCCTTGGCAAACAGGATGGCCACCAGCGCTACGGCCACAGCCCCGCCCCAGAGCGCGGCACGGCGGCGCCAGGCCTCACTGAGAACCAGCGCGGTGATGCGGCCGCGGAGGCGATGGAGATCGGTCATGCGGGCAGTTTGGACGCTGCGGAGGAAGGCGGACAGCGGCTACTGTGGCTGAAGGCCTTGCGGGATGCGGTGAAATGCCCCGATACGGGTCGTCCCGACTGCCTGCCCCGTGCGTACATCGCTGGACGCGCAGGCGCTCCCGCCACCGGCGCTTTTGCACCCCGCACTTCCAGTACGCCGCGCGCGACCCGTTCGCGCACACGCTGGGCGTAGAAGGCATCGGCAATGCCGGGGTGGCGCTGCGGGTCCAGCGACATCGCCTTCCCCTCGATGCAGGCGATGTTTCGGAACTGTCCATCGCAGTGGGAACGCAGTTGCGCATCGATCCGGGCGATTGCCTTCGTCGGTCAGCGCGGCGGTGCTTTGCCGCTACTGGTCGGTGAGAGGGACATCGCTGTCAGGGCCTTCGTCCGTATCACGCAGGCAACCGTTTATCGCCAACAAGCGAACCAAGACATAGTGACCGAATGCTTCAAGCTCCTCCTTCGGCAGCATCGCCGGATCGAGCTCCCCCGCCGGGTAGTCCTTGAAGGTCACGAAGGTGTGATTCTTCCACTGCCCCGGCGCATCGGCCTGACGCAGATCATCCAGCACCGCGTCGCGGCGGATCGAATAGGACTGGTAGCGGTTCATGGCATGTGTTCGCGCGTCCGTATGCAGCAATGAACTTACACCGTAACGCCCGTTCATGGCGGCCGTTCAATGTAAACCTTTCCTTATAAAATTTAGTTGACAGCGCTCACCAGCCCACCCACACTGCCGCCCTCGCTCCACTCGTACCCAAGGTCCGCCATGGCTGCTGCCATCCGCCACGACTGGCAACACGACGAACTGCAGGCCCTGTTCGACCTGCCGTTGCCCGAGCTGCTGTTCCGCGCCGCGGCGGTCCACCGTGAGCACTTCGACCCGGCGCAGGTGCAGGTCTCCACGCTGCTGTCGGTGAAGACCGGAGGCTGCCCGGAAGACTGCGCGTACTGCCCGCAGGCGCAGCGCTACAGCACCGGGGTGAACGCGCAGAAGCTGATGGACACCGATGCGGTTCTGGCCAAGGCCCGCCAGGCCAAGGCCGCCGGTGCGTCGCGTTTCTGCATGGGCGCCGCGTGGCGTTCACCGAAAGACCGCGACATTCCCAAGGTTGCGGCGATGATCGCCGGGGTGAAGGCGCTGGGCCTGGAGACCTGCGCCACGCTGGGCATGCTCAGTGGCGAACAGGCACGTGCGCTGAAGGACGCCGGCCTGGACTACTACAACCACAATCTCGACACCGCGCCGGACTACTACGATTCGATCATCCACACGCGCCAGTACCAGGACCGCCTGGACACGCTGGAGCACGTGCGCGAGGCCGGCCTGAAGACCTGCTGCGGCGGCATTGTCGGCATGGGCGAGACGCGCGCGCAGCGCGTCGGCCTGCTGCTGGCGCTGGCCACGCTGCCGGCCCATCCCGATTCGGTGCCGATCAACAGGCTGGTGCAGGTGGCGGGCACCCCGCTGCATGGCAGTGCCGAGCTGGACCCGTTCGAGTTCGTGCGCATGATCGCAGTGGCGCGCATTACCATGCCGCGTTCGATGGTGCGGCTGTCGGCCGGGCGCGAAGCCATGAGTGACGAGCTGCAGGCGCTGTGCTTCCTGGCCGGTGCAAATTCGATCTTCTACGGCGACAAGCTGCTGACCACCGGTAACCCGGAGAGCGAGCGCGACCTGGCCCTGTTCGCGCGGTTGGGCCTGCAACCGATGGCGATGCAGGTGGACGCCGAGGGCCACGACCACGGTGGCACCGTGCACGCCGATATCAGCGCCGAAGCGCCCGGCTGTGGCTGTGCTCACGCGGCCTGAGACAGGCCGCAAGCAGGCGTCGCGGCAACGCGCTACCCTAGCCGCCCCGTCGCCGCATTCAGCCGCCATGGCCCGCCCCGACCTGACCGCCCGCCTCCACGCCCAGCGCGCCCTACGCGATGCCCAGGGCCGTCGCCGCACGCGGCGCACGGTCAACCGTCGTGATGGCGTCCGCCTGGAAGTGGACGGCCAGTGGCTGACCGGCTTCTGCAGCAATGATTATCTGGGCCTGGCCCAGCAGTTCAGCGTGGTCAACGCACTGCAGGATGCCGCCGCACGCGAAGGCACCGGCGCGGGTGCATCGCACCTGGTCTGCGGCCACCACGCCCTGCATGACGCGCTGGAGCGCGAAGTGGCGGAGTGGCTGGGCTACCCGCGCGCGCTGCTGTTCGGTAGTGGCTTCGCCGCCAACCTGGCCGTGCAGCAGGCACTGCTGAGCGAAGAGAACGACGTCTGCGTGCAGGACAAGCTCAACCACGCCAGCCTGCTCGATGCGACGCGGCTGGCCGGTGCGCGCCTGCGCCGTTATCCGCACCTTGATGCCGAAGGCGCGATGCGCCAGCTCAAGCACGCGCCCGACGGCGCGGCGATGCTGGCCACCGATGGTGTCTTCAGCATGGATGGCGACATCGCACCGCTGCGTGCATTGTCGCTTGTGGCACGCCTGCAGCAGGCGCTGTTCTATGTGGACGATGCGCACGGCGTGGGCGTGGTCGGTGACGGCCGTGGTGCCGTGGCCGCCGCCGGGCTGGGCGTGGACGATGTGCCGCTGCAGCTGGTCACGCTGGGCAAGGCACTGGGCGGTTCCGGCGCGCTGGTGCTGGGCCGCGACGATCTGGTCGAGCACCTGGCCGAAACCGCACGCCCCTACATCTACACCACGGCGATGCCGCCACCGCTGGCCGCCGCTGCACTGGAAGCGGTGCGCCTGGCACGCCGTGACAACTGGCGCCGCTCGAAACTGACCGACCTGATCGCGCTGTTCCGCAACGAGGCACGCCGCCATGGCCTGGACCTGATGGCTTCGGAAACGCCGATCCAGCCGCTGCTGTGTGGTGACGATCACCGCGCTGTGGCGATGTCCAAGGCACTGGAACAGGCCGGTTGGCTGGTCGGCGCGATCCGTCCGCCCACGGTGCCCGAAGGCAAGGCGCGCCTGCGTGTCACCCTGTCCGCCCTGCACACGCCGGAACAGGTGCGTGGCCTGGTGGACGCGATCGCCAGCGCGCGCGATCGCGTGGATCTGGCGGTGCGTGACGCCGCGCCACCGCCGTTGCCTGTCTTTGCCTGAGCCTGCTCTCGTTTTCCCATGCATATCGACGTCACCGGCCAGGGGCCGGACCTGGTACTGATTCATGGCTGGGCCCTGCAGGGCGGTGTGTTCGCACCGTTGGTGCAGCGCCTGGCCGAGCGGTTCACCCTGCATCTGGTTGATCTGCCGGGCCATGGCCACAGCCGCGAAGACACCACACCGTTGCGCCTGCCATTCGTGGTCAACGCCATTGCCGCGGCCACGCCGCCGGCGGTGTGGTGCGGCTGGTCACTGGGCGGCCTGTTCGCACTGCACGCCGCCGCGACGCTTCCGAAGGTGCGCGGGCTGGCGATGATCGCGGCCACGCCGCGCTTCGTGCGTGGCGACGACTGGCCGCATGCGGTGGAGCCGGCGGTGTTCGAGCAGTTCGGGCGCGCGCTGGCGACCGATTTCGGTGGCACCCTGGAGCGTTTCCTGGCGCTGGACGTGATGGGCTCGGCGCACGCCCGCGAGGAGCTGCGCACGCTGCGTCAGCGCCTGGTCGAGCGCGGCGCGCCCACCGAACGCGCTCTGCTGGAAGGCCTGCGCCTGCTGGAAAGCACCGACCTGCGCGGCGCACTGCCGACGCTGGCCAGGCCCAGCCTGTGGATCGCCGGCCAGCGCGACCGGCTGGTGTCTCCGGCGGCGATGCAGGCCGCTGCGGCATTGGCCCCGGGTGCGCAGGCGCTGACCATCGCCCATGGCGGCCACGCGCCCTTCCTCGGCCATGCCGACGAGGTGGCCAGCGCCCTGCAACACTTCGTTGCCGGCCTGTCACCGGCCGATGGCGGACAATGAGCGCCTTCCTCATTCCACGGGATTGACGCATGGATCTGGGTATCAACGGCCGCTGGGCACTGGTCTGCGGCGCAAGCAAGGGCTTGGGCCTGGGCTGCGCGCGTGCGCTGGTGCGCGAGGGCGTCAACGTGGTGATCGTGGCCCGTGGCGAGGAGGCACTGCAGGTTGCCGCCGCAGAGCTGAGCGCCCTGCCCGGTGCCGCTGAGGTGCGCGCGGTCGCCGCCGACGTCACCACCGACGCCGGTCGTGCCGCGGCGCTGGCCGCGTGCCCGCAGGTGGACATCCTGGTCACCAATGCCGGTGGCCCGCCGCCAGGCGACTTCCGCACTTTCGAGCGCGACGACTGGATTGCCGCGCTGGACGCCAACATGCTGGCGCCGATCGCGCTGATCCGCGCCACCGTGGACGCAATGATCGCGCGTGGCTTCGGCCGCATCGTCAACATCACCTCGTCGGCGGTGAAAGCCCCGATCGACATCCTGGCGCTGTCCAATGGCGCGCGCAGCGGCCTGACCGGGTTCGTCGCCGGCCTGTCGCGCCGCACCGTGGCGCACAACGTCACGATCAACAACCTGCTGCCCGGCCAGTTCGACACCGACCGCCTGCGCGCCAACTTCGCCCACGCTGCGGGCAAGGACGGCGATGCCGGCGCAGTGGCCGAACGCCGCCGCCAGCAGATTCCCGCCGGCCGCTTCGGCACGGCGCACGAATTCGGCGCCGCCTGCGCCTTCCTGTGCAGCGCACACGCCGGTTACCTCACCGGGCAGAACCTGCTGATCGACGGCGGCGCCTACCCCGGTACGTTCTAAGAGACTTTCGCAATGCCGTCCCACTTCGATGCCCGCCATGTCCGCCGCGCGTTCGCCCGCGCCGCCACCAGCTACGACGCCGCCGCCGCCCTGCAGCGCGAGGTGCAGGCGCGGCTGGTGGAATCGCTGGACTACCTGGAAGCACGCAAGCCCGAGGTGGTGCTGGACATTGGCGCCGGAACCGGCCACGCCAGTGCGCTGATGAAGAAGCGCTGGCCGAAGGCGCAGGTGATCGCGCTGGACGTGGCACTGCCGATGCTGGACCAGGCCAAGCGGCAGGCCGGTTGGTGGAAGCCGTTCCAGCGCCTGTGCGGCGACGCCGCCGCGCTGCCGCTGGCCGACAACAGCGTGGACGTGATCTTCAGCAACCTGTGCCTGCAGTGGGTGGACGATCTGCCGGCGGTGTTCGCTGGCTTCCGTCGCGTGCTCAAGCCCGGTGGCCTGCTGCTGTGTTCCACCTTCGGCCCGGAAACCCTGATCGAACTCAACGAGGCCTTCGCCGCCGCCGATGACCGCCCGCACGTGAGCCGCTTTGCGCAGATCGCCCAGTTCGGCGATGCGTTGATGATGGCGGGCTTCCGCGACCCGGTGCTGGACCGCGATCTGTTCACCCTGACCTACGACGACCTGCCCTCGTTGATGCGCGAGCTGCGCGCGATGGGCGCGACCAATGCGCGGGTGGATCGCCGCCACACGCTGACCGGGCGTGGCCGTTTCGCTGCGGCGGCAGCAGCGTATGAACCGATGCGCCGCGCCGACGGCAAGCTGCCCAGCAGCTGGGAAGTGATCTATGCCCATGCCTGGGCACCGGACCCGGGCGCACCGATCCGCGAAGGCGGGCATGACGTGGCCTCAGTGCCGGTTTCGGCGATTCCGATCCGGCGCAAGCAGACCTGATCGCCTGGTAGTGCCGGCCGCTGGCCGGCAACCTCACGTTTCCATGCTGGGCATCTGCCGGCCAGCGGCCGGCACTACCGAATGGTAGCCGCCCAAATCAGGCTCCCG
The DNA here is from genome assembly GCF_047520755.2 of Stenotrophomonas sp. FR010. Lineage (NCBI taxonomy): Bacteria > Pseudomonadati > Pseudomonadota > Gammaproteobacteria > Lysobacterales > Lysobacteraceae > Stenotrophomonas > Stenotrophomonas sp. FR010. The sequence goes on from NZ_JAXBQT020000005.1 coordinate 145,873, forward strand.
CCTCAGGTATTGGCCGGCGAACTCAGCGGCGGCCGCACCAGGTCGCGGTGGAAGAAGTAGATTTCCTGCACCAGGAAGCGCCAGCTGGTGTGGAAGCTGCGGAAGCGCGTGCTGGGCGTGGACGAGGCCAGTGCATCGATGCCCAGCGCCTTGCTCAGGCGCAGCGCGCGCGCCATGTGCAGCGGGTCGCTGACGATGATCACGCGGTGCAGGTTGCGCTGGTCCATCAGCCGCTTGGCTTCCACCAGGTTCTGCACGGTGTTGCGCGAGGCAGTCTCGATCAGGATCGCATCGTCCGGCACGCCGTGCTTGAGCGCATAGCGCCGCGCCACCTGTGACTCGGAAAAGCGCGCGCCGGTACCACCATAGCCGCCGGTGAAGATCAGCAGTGGCGCGAACCGGGCCTCATAGAGATCCAGCCCATGACGGATGCGTTCTTCGAATACCGGCGACGGCTTGGCGTCATAGGCCGCCGCACCGAGCACGATGATGGCGTCGGCCTTGGCTGCCTGGTCACGCTCGCCGACCCAGACGATCCAGGCAGTCACGCCCAGCAGCCAGATCACCAGCAGGACAAACAACCGCCACAGCCAGCCCAGCAGGCCAGTGCGATGCCGGTGCCGGTCGCGGCTCACGGCGCCCCCCAGCGCAGTGCCGGCAGGTCGACGTTGCCGCCGGACAGCACCAGGCCCACGCGCAGGCCGGCAAAACGCTGCGGCTGCGCCAGCACCGCGGCGAGCACGGTCGCCGATGACGGCTCGACCACCTGCTTGAGGACCTCCCACAGCAAGCGCATCGCCGCCATCGTCGCCGCGTCATCGACCACGATCACCTCTGCGCTGGCCGCGCGCAGCAACTCGAAGTTGGACGCGCCGATCAGGGTGCGCAGGCCATCGCAGATCGTGTCCGGGGTGAACGCCGCCTGGCGCTCGCCAGCGGCCAACGAGCGCGCGGTGTCGTCAGCGCCGGCCGGCTCGGCCAGCACCAGCCGGGTCTGCGGGCTGGCCAGCTGCAGGGCCCGCGCGGTGCCGCTGGCCAGGCCACCGCCGCCCACCGGCACCACCAGCACGTCGAACGGGCCGTCGCTGTGCAGCAGCTCCAGTGCCGCGGTGCCCTGCCCGGCCATCACCGCCGGGTCCGCATAGGGATGGACCAAGGTCGCGCCGGTATCAGCCTGCACTTTGGCGCAGGTGGCCTCACGGTCGGCGATGGTTGGCGGGCAGCGCCAGAGCGTGGCGCCATGGCGGGCGATGTTGGCCAGCTTGGCCGCCACTGCACCTTCGGGCACCACCACGTGGCAGGGAATGCCACGGGTGCGCGCGGCCAGGGCCAGGGCGGCGCCGTGGTTGCCGGAGGAATGGGTGACCACGCCGGCGCCGGCGCGATCGGCATCCAGCGACCACACCGCATTGCAGGCGCCGCGGAACTTGAATGCGCCACCGCGCTGCAGATGCTCGGCCTTGAACGCCAGCTGCGCGCCGGCCAGCGCATCGAGCGTGCGCGAGCGCAGCACCGGGGTCACGCTGGCGTGCGGCGCGATCCGCGCAGCGGCAGCCAGGACATCATCGGCACGGGGCAACAGTGAATCGCTCATGACGCAAGATTAACGTATGGCTCCCTGCTGGCGACCCCGGCACAGGTCATGCCAGCATGGCAGCCTTCACCTCCATTCATCCTGGACAGTGAAGTTAAGGGCCGATTCAACGCCTGCGCATGAAGCTCACTGTACAACCCGTCCTCTGGGGGGACCCACCATGAAAACGCGCCTGATGCTTGCCGGTGGCCTGATGCTGGCCCTGACCGGCTGCACCACCTACGACTATGTCGGCGGTGGCCGCAGCGGCAGCTACTACCACGGTGCGCCGTCGGTGGAGTACCGCTACCCCGCCGGCTATCCCTACAACTACGGCTACCCGTACTACGGCGGCTATGGCGGCTACTACGGCGGCTATGGCAATCCGTATTACTCGCGCCCGATCTACCGCCCGCCGCACAACCACCGCCCGCCACCGCGCCCACCCGGCAACGGTGGCGAGAACCGCCCGCCGCCGCCGTCGCGGCCGTCGTACAACGGCGGTTCGCCGTGGCGGAACATGGACTCGATGCGCCGACCGCCGCAATCGAACATCCAGCCCTCTGCGCCCCCGCCGCCGGCCCGTCCGGCTCCGGCGCCGAGTGCGCCAAGAATGAACGGTTCCCCCTGGCGCAACATGGATCGTGGGACGCAGCGCACAGTTGAGCGCTGAACCGTCTTGCATTTCACACGGTCCAAGCCGCACTCTACGGGGCCAGTGACGGCCCGCGTCACAAAGTGACAAAAACGACACGGGCCGCCGCAAAAAGCTCTACGTCGATATCCGACAGGAACATCTGGATCCCCCCTGTTCCGGCCCTGTCGGATGTCGGCACCTCTGAAGGCAGACGGCCCCGCAGTGCGGGGCCGTTTGTTTTGCCGGATCACCCGCCGGCGAGAGCCCCAGCGTCAGTAGATCCACGCCATGCGTGGATGGAGCTCTCCCGATAGCCTCCAGAAAAAAACAGGGCCGCGCAGTCCCCCGACTGCCGGCCCCCTGCTCCCCCACCGTGCGCCTGTACCGGCCCCTGTTCCAATTCCGGTCACGGGCGCCTGCGGCGCCAGCCACGGTGGGTGCTATTGGGTTATCTGCAAAAATCCTGCCAACTTTAGGGCTGATTTCGACGGAAGCCGGCCGGCGCCGACGTCGCGGCCCCGAATGGCGCTAAAATCGCCACCCCGGTGCCGCCCCGGCCGCGCCCGCCCCCAGCTGAACAGCCCCATGAACCCGTCCTTCCATCGTTACGACGTCATCGTCATCGGCGGTGGCCACGCCGGCACCGAAGCCGCGCTGGCCGCGGCCCGTACCGGCGTGCGCACCCTGCTGCTGACCCACAACATCGAAACAGTGGGCGCGATGAGCTGCAACCCGGCCATCGGCGGCATCGGCAAGGGCCATCTGGTCAAGGAAATCGACGCCCTGGGCGGTGCGATGGCGCATGCCGCCGACCGCGCCGGCATCCAGTGGCGCACGCTCAACGCCTCCAAGGGCCCAGCCGTGCGCGCCACCCGCTGCCAGGCCGACCGCAACCTGTATCGCATGGCGATCCGCGCCATCGTCGAAGGCCAGGCCAACCTGACCGTGTTCCAGGCCGCCGTCGATGACCTGGTCATTGAAGGCGACGCCGTGCGCGGGGTCATGACCCAGACCGGCCTGCGCTTCGACGCCGGTGCCGTGGTGCTGACCGCCGGCACCTTCCTGGCCGGCAAGATCCATGTCGGCCCGACCCAGTACGCCGCCGGCCGCATGGGCGACCCGCCGGCCACCACGCTGGCGGCGCGCCTGCGCGAGCGTCCTTTCCAGGTGGACCGCCTGAAGACCGGCACGCCGCCGCGCATCGATGGCCGCTCGCTGGACTACAGCGTGATGGACGAGCAGCCGGGCGATTCGCCGCGGCCGGTGATGTCCTTCCTCGGCTCGGTGGACGAGCATCCGCAGCAGGTCAGCTGCTGGATCACCCACACCACCGAGCAGACCCACCAGATCATCCGCGACGCGCTGCACCGATCGCCGCTGTACAGCGGCCAGATCGAAGGCATCGGCCCGCGCTACTGCCCGTCCATCGAGGACAAGGTGGTGCGCTTCGCCGAAAAGGCCAGCCACCAGATCTTCGTCGAACCCGAAGGCCTGGGCATCGTCGAGATCTACCCCAACGGCATTTCCACCTCGCTGCCGTTCGACGTGCAGCTGGAGATGGTGCGCAGCATCCGTGGCTTCGAGAACGCGCACATCACCCGCCCAGGCTACGCCATCGAGTACGACTTCTTCGATCCGCGCGGGCTGAAGGCGTCGCTGGAGACCAAGCTGGTCAACGGCCTGTTCTTCGCTGGCCAGATCAACGGCACCACCGGCTATGAAGAAGCCGCCGCGCAGGGCCTGCTGGCCGGCCTCAACGCCGCACGCCAGGTGCGTGGGCTGGACGGCTGGTGCCCGCGCCGCGACGAGGCCTACCTGGGCGTGCTCGTGGATGACCTGATCACCCACGGCACCAACGAGCCGTACCGCATGTTCACCAGCCGCGCCGAGTACCGGCTGCAGCTGCGCGAGGACAATGCGGACCAGCGCCTGACCCCGACCGGCCGCGAGATGGGCCTGGTGGATGATCGTCGCTGGGGTGCGTTCGAGACCAAGCAGGCCGCTGTTGCTGCCGAGCGCGCACGCCTGGGCGCGCTGTGGGCAACCCCGGCCAATGCGCTGGGCCGCGAAGTGCAGGACACGCTGGGCGTGGCGGTCAGCCGCGAGACCAACGTGCTGGACCTGATCAAGCGCCCCGAGCTGGATTACGCGCAGCTGATGCAGGTGCCATCGCTGGGGCCGGCCGTGGCCGACGCCAAGGTGGCCGAGCAGGTGGAGATCGGCGTGAAGTACGCCGGCTACCTGGACCGCCAGCGCGAGGAGATCGAGCGCCAGCAGCGGCATGAGGCCACGCCGATCGCCGAGGCGTTCGACTATGCGACCGTGCGCGGGCTGTCGGCCGAAGCACTGCAGAAGCTGGAGCGGGTGCGCCCGCAGACCATCGGCCAGGCGCAGCGTATTCCGGGCATGACCCCGGCAGCGATCTCACTGCTGCTGGTGCACCTGGAGCGCGCGCGCCGCGGCCGCGTGGCGTAACGCGGGACCGTCCGCTTCTGGTGGGTGCCGGCCTCGGCCGGCACGAATCATCCGATAGCGATACTCCGTGCATGTGTGCCGACCAAGGTCGGCACCCACCGGAGCGGAACACGCACCCACCTTGGCGAACGCGCTACCGTGCGTCGGCACCGCCGCCCAGCACCTTGAACAACGTCACCCGGTTGCCCGCTTCCTGCTGCTGCAGCGCGATCAGGTCCTGCTGTGCGGCAAACAGACTGCGCTGCGCATCCAATGCCTGCAGATAGCCGTCCAGCCCGGTGCGGTAACGCGCATCGGCCAGCGTGTAGCTGCGCTGGCTGGCGGCCACCAGCGCGCGCTGTGCGTCCATCTGCACGGTCAGGTGATCGCGCGTGGCCAGGGCATCGGCTACTTCACTGAAGGCCTGCTGGATCGCTTTCTCGTACTGCGCAATGCCGATGTCCTTGCCGATCTTCGAGGCATCCAGCGAGGCCTTCAGCGCTCCGGCGTGGAAGATCGGCGCGGTGATGCTGGGCGCGAACGACCAGCCACGGGTGCCGGCCGAGAACAGCGTCGACAACGCGGTGGAGCTGTGGCCGTAGTTGGCGGTCAAGGTCAACGTCGGGAAGAATGCGGCGCGCGCGGCACCGATATCGGCATTGGCCGCCTGTAGTGCGTGTTCGGCGGACAACACGTCCGGGCGCTGCAGCAGCACGCTGGACGGCAGGTTGGCCGGCAGCGGCGCCAGTGCCACGCTGCCATCCAGCGCCTGCGCGGTTGGCAGCAGGGCCGCATCCAGCGGCGCCCCCACCAGCAACTGCAATGCATCGCGATCCTGCGCCTGCTGCGTCTGCAGCTTGGCCAGCGCACCGCGCGCGGCTTCGACGCTGGTCTGTACCTGCGAGACATCCAGCCCCGAGGCCAGCCCCTGTGCATGACGGGCCTCGGTGCGCTGCAGGGTCTGCTGCTGGCTGTCCAAGGTGTGCCGGGTGAACGCCAGTGACTGCTCGTCCGCTGCCAGCGCCAGCCACGCCGCGGCCACTTCGGCCACCAGGCTGGTGCGCGCGGCGCGCTGGTTCTCGGCGCTGGCCAGCCAGTTCTGCAGGGTCTCGTTCTTCAGGCTGCGGATGCGTCCAAACAGATCCAGTTCCCAACTGCTGATACCCACCTGCACGGCATCGGATTCAGTTACCTGGGTGGCACCGGTCTCGCTGTTGGCATCGCTTACCCGCGAGCGGGTGACACTGCCGCTGGCATCCACCGACGGCAGCAGCGCCGCGCGCTGGATGCGGTACTGCGCCCGCTCCTTCTCCACCTGCAGCACGGCCACGCGCAGGTCGCGGTTGTTCTGCAGCGCCAGCGCGATCACCTGCTGCAGGCGTGGCTCAAGGAAGACTTCGCGCCAGGCTGGCACCGCCAGTGCTGGCTCGGCCTCGCCCGTGGCGGCATTGCCGAATTGTGCCGGCACCGGTGCCTCGGGCCGCTGGTAATGCGGCGCCATGCTCACGCAACCACCCAGCACCGTGGTGATCATTGCGGCCGCCAGGGCGCGCAGCAGCATCGGCTTCATGGGCTTGCCTCCGGGGCCGCGGCGTGGGCCGGCGCGCGGCCCGGGAACAGGCGGCGCACCAGCAGGTAGAACAACGGCACGAAGAACATGCCCAGCACCATCGAGGCGACCGTGCCGCCGGCCACGCCGGTACCCAGCGAGTGGCGCGCGGCCGAGCCGGCGCCGGTGGCGAACACCAGCGGCAGCACGCCCATCAGGAACGCCAGCGAGGTCATCACGATCGGCCGCAGGCGCAGATAGACGGCCTGCAGGATCGCCTCGCGGGTGTTCCTGCCCTGCTGTTCAAGGATGCGCGCGAACTCGACGATCAGGATGCCGTTCTTGGCCGCCAGGCCAATCGTGGTCAGCAGGCCGACCTGGAAGTACACGTCGTTGTTGAGGCCACGCAGGTTCATCATCAGCACCGCACCAAACACGCCCACCGGCACCGCCAGCATCACCGCGAGCGGCACCGCCCAGCTTTCATACAGCGCGGCCAGGCACAGGAACACGAACAGCAGCGAGATGGCGTACAGCATCGGCGCCTGGTTGCCCGACAGCTGTTCCTGGTAGGCCATGTCCGACCAGGCATGGCTGAAGCCTTCCGGCAGTTTGTCGGCCAGGCGCGCGATCTCGGCCATCGCCTCGCCGGAACTGACGCCGGGCGCGGGCTGGCCGGTGATCTCCATCGCCGAGATGCCGTTGTAGCGTTGCAGCGCGGCCGGCGCGCTGGACCAGTGCGCGCTGACCAGCGACGACAGCGGCACCATCTGCCCGGCCTGGTTGCGCACGCTCCAGCGCTCGATGTCCTGCGGCTGCATGCGCGCTTCGGCCGTGCCCTGGATGAACACCTTCTTGATGCGGCCCTTGTAGATGAAGTTGTTGACGAAGTCGCCACCCAAGGCCGCATTCAAGGTGTCATTGATGTCCTGCGGATTCACGCCCATCGCCTGCGCCTTGGCGTCGTCCACCTTCACTGCATACACCGGCGCGTCTTCCAGGCTGGCGTAGCGCACGTTGACCAGCTTCGGATCCCTGGCGGCCTCCTTCAACAGCGTGTTGCGCGCGGCCACGGCAGCGGCATGGCCGGCGCCGCCTTCGTCCTGCAGTTCCAGGGTGAAACCGCCCGCGTCACCCAGGCCAAGGATGGCCGGTGGCGAGGTGATGAACACCTGCGCATCGGGCACGCTGGCCATGGCCGCGGTCAACCGCGCGGCAATGGTATCGGCGTCATCCTTGCGGTCATCCCAGTCCTTCAGGCGGATGAAGGCCTGGCCGACGTTCTGGCCGCTGCCGGTGACACTGAAACCAGCGGTGGCCTGGATCGACAGCACGCCGTCGTCCTTCACCGCGGCGGCACTCAGGCGATCCATCACCGCGCGGGTCTGCTCCAGGGTGGCACCGGCCGGCAGCTTCACCAGCGCGTTGAGCATGCCCTGGTCCTCGTCGGGCAGGAACGCGCCGGGCAGGTGCCACAGCAGCAGGCCGGTGGCCACGCTCAGCGCCAGGTAGAACAGTACGCCCAGCGTGCGCCGGCCAAGGAAGCCATCCACCCGGCGACGCAGGCCGTTGGAGGTGCGCTCGAAACGGTGGTTGAACCAGATGAAGCACTTGCCCAGCAGGCTCGGCTCACCGCCGTGGTCGCCATGCGGATGGCCGCCCTTGGGAATCTGGTGCAGGATGCTGCCGCACAGGGCCGGGGTGATGGTCATCGCCACCAGCACCGACAGGATCATCGCGGCGGCAATCGTCACCGAGAACTGGCGATAGATCACGCCGGTGACACCGCTGAAGAACGCCATCGGCAGGAACACCGCGGTCAGCACCAGCACGATGCCCACCAGCGCGCCGGTGATCTGGCCCATCGCCTTCAACGTGGCCGGCTTCGGCGCCAGCCCTTCGAAGGTCATCACCCGCTCCACGTTCTCCACCACCACGATGGCATCGTCCACCAGCAGGCCGATGGCCAATACCAGCGCGAACATGGTCAGCGTGTTGATCGAATAACCGAACGCGGCCAGCACGCCGAAGGTGCCCAGCAGCACCACCGGCACTGCGATGGTCGGGATCAGGGTGGCGCGCCAGTTCTGCAGGAACAGGTACATCACCAGCACCACCAGGATGACCGCCTCGATCAGGGTGATCACCACTTCCTTCAGCGAGATCGTCACGAACGGCGTGGTGGTGAACGCCACGTGGTAGGTGTAGCCGTGCGGCCAGTGCTTCTGCAACTGCTGCAGGCGGGTCTCGATGGCCTTGGACACGGCGATGGCATTGGCACCCGCATTGAGCTCGATGCCCAGCGACGCCGACGGCTTGCCGTTGAAGGTGCTGATGCTGTCGTAGCTCTCCGGGCCCAGGCCGATCGTCGCCACGTCACCCAGGTGCACCACGCTGCCGCTGGCATCGGCTTTCAGCACCACCCGCGCGAACTGTTCGGGCGTGTGCAGGCGGCTGCGCGCGGTGACCGTGGCGTCCAGCTGCTGGCCCTTCAGCGCCGGCTGGCCACCCAGCTCACCGGCCGAAACGTCGGTGTTCTGCGCCTGCAGTGCGGTCTCGATGTCCGATGGCATCAGTGCGTACTGGCGCATCTTCTCCGGGTCCAGCCAGATGCGCATGGCGTATTCCTGGCCGATCGGCTGGATGTTGCCGACACCACTGACGCGGCTGATCTGGTCGTCGATGCGCGCTTCCATGAAGTTGGCGACATCGAAGTTGTCCATGCTGCCGTCCTCGCTGGTGAACGACAGCACCTCGAAGATCGAACCACTGGACTTGGTGATGGTCAGGCCGTTCTGCTGCACCGCCTGCGGCAGCGTCGCCATCGCCGCCTGCAGCTGGTTCTGCACCTGCACCTGCGCGGTGTCCGGATTGGTGCCGGTGGCAAACACCAGGTTGACCTGCGCCGAGCCATCGGAGGCGCTGGTGGAGGTCATGTACATCAGGTGGTCCAGGCTCTGCTGGGACTGCTCGATGACCTGGGTGACCGCGTTTTCCACGGTCTGCGACGAGGCGCCGGTGTAGGTGGCGCGGATGGTGATGGTGGGTGGGGCGATCTGCGGGTAGCGGTCCACCGGCAGGATCAGGATCGCGAGCAGGCCGAGCAGGCTGACCGCGATGGCGATCACCCAGGCGAAGATCGGCCGGTCGATGAAGAAACGAACCATGCGCGGCAGGCCTCAGTGCGACGTTTCGTCGGTGTTGCCGGTCGGGTCGATCGCCGGCATTGCGGCCAGCTGCGCGGTGGTGGCCGCCACCGCCTGCACCTGCTGGCCAAGCGCTACCGCGCTGCCGTTGCTGACGATCACCCGATCGCCAGCCTTCAGCCCCTGCGTGATCTGCCACTGGTTGCCCACTACCTGGCCGGTGCTGACCCGGCGCTCGACCACGCGGTCCTTTGCGTCGAGCAGGCGCAGCAGCGGCTCGCCACGTTCATTGCGCAGCACCGCCTTCTGCGGCACCAGCAGGGCGCGCGCATCGGTGGCCATCGGCAGCACCGCCCTCAGGTACATGCCTGGCAGCAGCAGGCCCTCCGGGTTCGGAATGACCGCGCGCAGCACCACGTTGCCGGTGCCCGGGTCGACTGCGCTGCCGACAAACTCCAGGGTGCCTTCATGCGCGTACGTGCTGCCGTCCTCCAGCAGCACCTTCACCTGTGCCTTGCCGTCGATGGCTTTCACCCGGCCGGCATCGAGCTGCTTGCGCAGCGCCAGCATCTGCGTGCTGGACTGGGTGACATCCAGATAGACCGGGTCCAACCGCTGGATGGTTGCCAGCGCCGCGTCCTGGCCGGCGGCGACCAGCGCGCCAGCGGTGACACTGGACGTGCCGATGCGGCCATCGATCGGTGCAGTAACCCGGGTGTAGTCGAGGCTGATGCGGGCCGCCTGCAGCGCAGCGCGCGCGGCGATCACATTGGCCTGGGCCTGCTTCAGTGCCGAGGTGGCATCGTCGGCGTCCTGCTTGCTGGCCGCATCCATGCCCAGCAGCGTGCGGGTGCGCTCGGCCTTCGGCTGCGCCGACAACACAGTGGCCTCGGCCTGCGCCAGCTGGCCACGCGCGGTATCGAAGGCGGCCTGGTACGGCGCCGGATCGATCTGGTAAAGCAGCTGGCCGGCCTTGACCTGCTGGCCTTCGGTGAACAACCGCTGGCGGATCAGCCCACCGACCTGCGGGCGCACCTCGGACACCTCGAACGGTACGGCGCGACCGGGCAGGGTCTGTTGCAGGGCCAGCGGCTGCACGCTGGCAGTGATGATGCCCACTTCAGGGGTGGCCGGGGCCTCGGGCCTGCCCGCCGAGCAGGCCGCCAGGGCCAGCAGCAGGGGCAGCAACAGCGGACGGGGGGAGCGGGACAGCGGGCGCAGGAGTGACATGGGGGGCGTGGGGGCCTTTCGTTGACCCGTGCACGCTGCCGTGGAACTGTGCAGAGAATATGGAGATTGTGCGACCGGCTCAGCGGGCGCTTGCTTTCGGCGCCGCATGCGCCGCTAATGGCCCCGCGATGGCGAAGATTCGACTCAAATTCGGCCTGACCGCGAAGACCTTCCTCGCGATCTTCACCGCCTGCCTGCTGGTGCTGGCAGTGAACGGTATTGCCAGCCGCGTGGCGTTCCAGACCGGCTTCCTGGACTACCTCAATGACCAGGGCGACCTGCGCATGCAGCGCGTGATTCCGCACCTGCAGCGCGAGTACAGTGCGCACGGCGGCTGGGAGCACCTGCGCGGCGACAGTGACCGCTGGGCGCGGCTGCTGCGCCCGGATCTGGCCCATGGGCACGAGGGGCCCGTGCCACCGCTGTCCGACCAGACCGGCGTTCCCTCCCGCCTGGGCCTGTTCGATGCACAGCATCGGTTCGTAGCCGGCAACCCGGACGCCACCAGCGACGACGAGCCGCACGCCGTGCAGGTGGACGGGCACACGGTCGGCTGGCTGGGCATGGTGCCGTTCCAGACCGTCATCGCCACCAACGACCTGAACTTCTACAACACCCAGATGCGTGCGTGGTGGGTGATCGGCATCGCGCTGCTGCTGGTGACGGTGCTGCTGGCCTGGCTGGTATCGCGCGCGCTGCGCCAGCGCCTTGCCAAACTGGCGGCGGCCACCCACCGGCTCGCCGCTGGCGACTACGCCACCCGCATCGAGCGCACCAGCGATGACGAGCTGGATGCACTGGTCAACGACTTCAACCGGATGGCGCAGGCGCTGGACGACACCGAGCGCAACCGCCGTGCCTTCATCGCCGATATCTCGCACGAACTGCGCACGCCGCTGGCGGTGGTTCGTGCCGAACTGGAAGCCATCGAGGACGGCATCCGCCCGCTGGACCGCGCCAACCTCGGTGCCCTGCAGGGCGAGATCCGCCAACTGGGCAAGTTGATCGACGACCTGCACGACCTGTCGATGACCCAGTCCGGCGGCCTGGCCTACCGCTTCGCGCCGCTGGACCTGGCGGCGCTGCTGCGCAGCGAGCTCAATGGCATGCGCGTGCGCTTCTCAACGGCGGGACTGGCACTGGAGGAGGACCTGCCCGCCACACCGCTGCAGGTATCCGGTGACGAACGACGCCTGCAGCAGGTGCTGGCCAATCTGCTGGAGAACGCATTGCGCTACACCCACGCCGGGGGCCGCGTACGCGTGCAGGCAGCGCGCGTGCCTGCCGGCGTGCAGCTGATCGTGGAGGACACCGCGCCAGGCGTGCCGGCCGACAAGTGCGCGCTTCTGTTCGAGCGCTTCTACCGGGTGGAGAGCTCGCGCAACCGGGCCAGTGGCGGCAGCGGGCTTGGCCTGGCCATCAGCCACAACATCATCCTCGCCCACCACGGCCTCATCCACGCCGAGCCATCGCCGCTGGGCGGGCTGCGCGTGGTCATCACCCTGCCGGAGCCTGCATGAGCCCGTCCCCCGCCGCGTCCGCGAAGATCCTGATCGTCGAGGATGAGCCACGCCTGGCCTCGGTGCTGCGCGACTACCTGGCCGCCGCCGGGATGACCAGCGAATGGGTGGACGATGGCGGTCAGGTGATCGACGCTTTCGCGCGCTACCAGCCCGACCTGGTGCTGCTGGACCTGATGCTGCCACAGCGCGATGGCGTGGACCTGTGCCGCGAACTGCGCGCCAGCAGCGATGTACCGGTGATCATGGTCACCGCACGGGTGGAAGAGATCGACCGCCTGCTGGGCCTGGACATCGGTGCCGACGACTACATCTGCAAGCCGTTCAGTCCGCGCGAAGTGGTCGCACGGGTGATGGCGGTGCTGCGTCGCTACCGCCCGGACCCCGCTGCGCGGGCCAACAGCGGGCTGCATATCGACGAACCGGCAGCCCGCGCTACCTGGAACGGCAAGGGCCTGGACCTGACCCCGGTCGAATACCGCCTGCTGCGCACGCTGCTGGCCACGCCGGGCCGGATCTGGGCGCGCGACGAGCTGCTCGACCGCCTCTATCTGGACCACCGCGTGGTGGTCGACCGCACCGTCGACAGCCACGTGCGCAACCTGCGCCGCAAGCTGGCTGACGCCGGCATGGAAGGCGAACCGATCCGTTCGGTGTATGGCATGGGCTACAGCTACGAACCCTAGCCGTTAGTGCCGGCCGCTGGCCGGCAGCCTCGTGGCACGCCTGGATTTCCGTGGTTGCCGGCCAGCGGCCGGCACTACCCGTGCGCACCTGCGTTACAGTCGAGCACGCTCGACATTACGAACACGACTGCATGGACGACATTCATCCGATCGCGCCGGACAAGCGCGCCGCCATCCTTTCCACCCTGGCCGACATCGAACAGCGCTACGACGTACGCGTGCTGCTGGCCTGCGAGTCGGGTAGCCGTGGCTGGGGCTTTTCCTCGCCGGACAGCGACTACGACGCACGCTTCATCTACGTGCATCGCCAGCCGTGGTATCTCAGCGTCAACGAGAGCACCGGTCCCGGCGAAGCGCAGCGCGATGTGATCGAACTGCCGATCGACGATGAGCTCGACGTCAGCGGCTGGGACCTGCGCAAGGCACTGCGGCTGGTCTCAAAATCCAATCCGACACTGATCGAATGGCTGCGTTCGCCGATCGTGTACCGGCAGGACGACGCCGCCGTGGCGCAGCTGTGGGAGGCAGCAAAGTCCTTCTATTCGCCGCTGGGCACGTGGTGGCACTACTTCAGCATGGCGCGCTCGAACCATCGCGGTTACCTGCGTGGCGAAACGGTACGCACCAAGAAGTACCTGTACGTGCTGCGCCCACTGCTGGCCTGCCAGTGGATCGAGCACGAGCAGACTCCCCCGCCGATGGCCTTCGAGGATCTGCTGGATCGACTGCTGCCGCATGGCCCGGTGCGTGAAGCCATCGATGCCCTGCTGGTAGTGAAACGCGCCAGTGCCGAGGTCAATGCCGGACCACGCATCGCGGCGATCAGCGATTTCATCGATCGTGAGCTGGCCACCCGGACTGCGCAGGCGCCACAGCTGCCCGTTGGACACGGTGATGCGGCGTGGCTGGATGAGCTGTTCCGGCAGGTGCTGGCCAAGCACGCCCCGGCATGAAGAGCCGCAGCTGCTTCCGGTCGTGCCGGCCGCTGGCCGGCAACCGCGCGGCACGCCTGGATTTCCGTGGTTGCCGGCCAGCGGCCGGCACTACCACACGGGTATCATCGTCGCGAACGCCCTGATTTCCGGAGACATCTATGAAACCGCTGCGCCCCTTCCGCGACAAGATGCCCGTCCTCGGCGAGCGCGTGTACATCGATCCTGCCTGCACCGTCATCGGTGACGTGGAGCTGGCCGAGGACGTATCGGTGTGGCCGGGCTCGGTCATCCGCGGTGATGTCAATCACGTGCGCATCGGCGCGCGCACCAACGTGCAGGATGGCACCATCATCCACGTCAGCCACCACAGCCCCTACAACAAGGCCGGCTACCCGACCCTGATCGGCGAAGGCGTGACCGTCGGCCACGGCTGCATCATCCATGCCTGCACGATCGGCGACTACAGCCTGATCGGCATGGGCGCCTGCATCCTCGACGGTGCGCGCGTCGAGCGCCATGGCTTCGTCGGCGCCGGTGCGGTGGTCGGCCCGGGCAAGGTGGTCGGCGAAGGCGAGCTGTGGGTGGGCAATCCGGCCCGCCCGGCGCGCACGCTGAGCGACAAGGAGATCGAGTCGCTGCACTACTCGGCCGACCACTACGTGCGGCTGAAGGACGAATACCTGGGCTGAGCAGCCAACGCCGCCATGCGGCTCTGCTAAAGTCTGGGCCCGACCAGGACCTGTCGAGACCCCCCATGCCTGTGGCTGCCTGCCGGAGAGGACTCCGGCGCCCACAACGAAGGCTATCGCACTGATGGCCGCACCGATGCTCGATACCTACCGCGAGGTGGTGACGCCGGAGGGTGTGCCGCTGCAGCTGCCGGCAGCCGGCCCGGTGCCACGGGCGATGGCGTGGCTGGTGGATCTGGGCGTGCGCATCGCGGTACTGGTGGTGATGTCGATTCCACTGGCACTGCTGGATTCGTTCGGCTCCGGGCTCGGCCTGGTGCTGATGTTCCTGGTGTACTGGGCCTACCCGATCGTCTGCGAAGCGCTGTGGGGTCGTACCCTCGGCAAGCGCGCGCTGGGCCTGCGCGTGCTTGCGCGCGATGGCGCGCCGGTAGGCTGGATGGCTGCCATCACCCGCAACCTGCTGCGCACCGTGGACATGCTGCCGTTCGGCTATGCACTGGGCCTGATCAGCAGCCTGTTCGATCCCCATGGCCGTCGCCTGGGCGATCTGGTGGCCGGCACCGTGGTGGTGCATGCGCCCGTGCTGTACCTGCCGCCTCCGCCCACCATCGACAGCGTGCTGGCCCCGCCGCAGCCGCTGCGACCGGAAGAGCAGGCCGCGCTGATGGCCTTCGCCGAGCGCGCGCCACGGCTGTCGGCGGCCCGCCAGCAGGAACTGGCCGGCATCGCAGAACCGCTGACCGGCACCCACGGCCAGGTCGGCGTACTGCGCCTGTATGCCATGGCCAACTGGCTGTTGGGGCGACGATGAAGCAGGAACAGTTCGTCGCCCGCTACCAGCAGGAATGGCAGGACCTGGAACACTGGCTGCTGCTGCGTGCTGGTGCTGCGCGCCGCACGCGGCGCAAGGCCAGCGCGCTGGCAGTGGACGACGCCGCCTTCCCGCAGCGCTACCGGCGCCTGTGCCAGCAGCTGGCACTGGCCCGCGAGCGCGGCTACAGCCCGCAGCTGGTGCAGCGCCTGCAGCAGTTGATGCAGCAGGGCCACAGCGTGCTGTACCGCACGCCGCCGACGCGCTGGCGCGGTGCACTTGAATTCCTGGTGGCCGACTTCCCGCTGCTGGTGCGCAGCCAGGCGCGCAGCATGTGGGTGGCACTGGCGATGTTCGCGCTGCCGGCGGTGGCCTGCTTCGTGCTGGCGCAGCTCTACCCGGACCTGATCCACATGGTGATGGACAACCGCCAGATCGCCGAGATGGAGCGCATGTACGATCCAGCGGCCGAACGCCTCGGGCGTGACAGCGGCACGGACTGGATGATGTTCGGCCACTACATCCTGAACAACATCAGCATCGCCCTGCGTACCTTCGCCAGTGGCCTGCTGGCCGGCCTGGGCACGCTGCTGGTGCTGCTGTTCAACGGCGTGATCATCGGTTCAGTGGCCGGCCACCTGCAGCACATCGGCCATGGCGATCCGTTCTGGCGCTTCGTCGCAGGCCATGGTGCGTTCGAGCTGACCGCGATCGTGATCGCCGGCGGTGCCGGCCTGCAGCTGGGCATGAAACTGCTGGCCCCCGGCCGGCGCAGCCGCCTGGATGCCCTGGTCGAAGGCGGCCGCATCGGGGCCCGGCTGTGCCTGGGCGTGGCGTTCATGCTGCTGGTGGCCGCGTTCATCGAAGCGTTCTGGTCGTCGATTGCCGAAGTGCCGGCGTGGGGCAAGTTCAGCGTGGCCGGCGTGCTGTGGGCCGGCGTGCTGCTGTGGCTGTGGCGCGGCGGGCGCGGAGGCGGCAATGCGCATTGACCGCCTGGACGTGGTGCTGCGCGCGCGCAGTGGCTGGGAAGCAATGGAGCTGGGCAGCGCCCTGTCGCGCCGCCACGCACGTGCGGTATGGGGCAGCTGGCTGCTGGCCAGTGCGCCGCTGTTCGTGATCTTCAACGCGTTGGGCTGGTGGCTGGATGCGTTCGGCTGGGCCTGGCTGGCGATGTGGTGGTGCAAGCCGCTGTTCGAGCGCGCACCGCTGTACGTGCTGTCGCGCGGCATCTTCGGTGAGCCGGTGGGCGCGCTGGCAGCGCTGCGCGCGCAGCGCAGCTGGGGCAATGCAGGCTTCTGGGGCTACCTGGGCTGGCGCCGCTTCAGCGTGCTGCGCAGCCTGTGCCTGCCGGTGAACCTGCTGGAAGGCAACGCGCCGGCCCAGCGCGGTGCACGCCGCCGCGCCGTGGCGGCCGGTGCCGCAGGCGCCGCCGTCGTGCTGACCGTGGCCTGCATGGCCTTTGAAGGGGTGCTGGTGTCCGGTGCGATCGGCGCGGTGTTCATGTTCATGCCACTGGAGCTGATGTCCGAATCATGGCGTGCCGCATGGGACATGATCGGCCAGGACACGCCTGCCTGGGCGCAGCTGGGCTTCAACCTGGCGTGCTGGCTGGCATCGGTGCTGATCGGACCGTTCTATGTCGGCGCCGGCTTCGGCCTGTACTTGAACCGGCGTACGCAGATGGAAGCGTGGGACGTGGAGATCGCCCTGCGCCGCCTGCGCGAGCGGCTGCTGCCGGCAGCATCGACGCTGGCGCTGCTGCTGTGCCTTGCCCTGCCGCTGGCCTCCGCGCCAGTGCATGCGCAGGACGCGCAGACAGTCGCTGAGCAGGCCGACGATGCCGAAGAGGACGAGGAACGTGCGGAAGAACCCGCCACTGCGGCCAACGATCCGGCCAATACGCCGGCGATGATCTTCGGTGCGGCGCCGGTGGACACCGCCGGTTTCCGCCAGGCGGTGAACCGCGCCTATGAGGATCCGCTGCAGCGCCCGACCCGCCAGGTCACGCGCTGGAAGCCGATCGAACAGGCCGAGGAAAAAAAGAAGGAAGACAAGACGCTGCAGAGCGACGGCAGCAGCAAGGGCGAGCGCAGCAACCGCAAGGCCGGCATTGCCTGGCTGGCGCGCCTGGCCGAGTGGGGCCTGTGGGGCCTGCTGGGCGTCCTGCTGCTGGTGCTGTTGTTGACCGCCCGTCTGTGGCTGCCGTGGCTGCGCGGCAGTGGCCGGCGCAAGGCCGAGGCTGCACCACAGGTGGAGGAGGAACAGGTGGAGCTGCCGGTCGTGCTGCCGCCGGACGTGGCCACCCAGGCCGGCCTGCTGTGGGACCAGGGCCGGCCGCGTCAGGCGCTGGCCCTGCTGTACCGCGCCAGTGTACGCACCGTGGGCGAGCGCAGCGGCATCGCGCTTCCGCCCGGTGCCACCGAAGCGCAATGCCTGCGCGCCTCGCGGCGCATGCCCGATGCCACCGACCGTGACCTGTTCGCGCGCATCGTGCGCATGTGGCAGTACGCCGCCTACGGTGGCCGCCTGCCCAGCCGCGCCGATTTCGATGCACTGGCCGACACGCTGCGCCAGCAATACCGGTGGCTGGCATGAGCCCGCGCCTGTTCTGGTCGCTGTTGCTGGGCGGGCTGGTGCTGCTCGGCGTACCGCTGACGATCCTCTTTCTGCGCACGCATGAGCGGGTGACCGAGACCGTGCAGCTGCCGCCGCAGGGCGAAGCTGGCTACAACCCGCTGTACGTGCTTGGCCAGGCACTGCGCGCCGATGGCATCGACGTGCACTCGCGGCCGCGGCTGGACCTGCAGCAGATGGCGCTGGGTCCGCGCGATACGGTGGTGCTGCTGCAGGACAGCAGCGAACTGCCGGCACCGGCGGCCAGGGCCCTGCTGGCCTGGGTCGATGGTGGTGGCCATCTGCTGGTGCGTACGCCGCCACCCGCAGAGGACGACGCCAGCAGTACGCAGGGACCGCTGCTGGACCAGCTCGGCGTGGACAGCCTGTACCAGCAGAGCGACTGCCAGCCGTTCCACGTCATCGACGATCCCAGCCATGTGGAGTTCTGCGGTGGTCGCCGCTTCACGCTGGGCTTTGCCGCCCGTACACACGCCGAACGGCGTTGGGGCAACGAGCGCAACCTGGTGTTCGCGCGACTGCGCCACGGGCAGGGCAAGGTGAGCGTGCTGGCCGACATGGAGTTCATGCGCGGCGAGGTGGATTCGCCGGCAGCACGCCTGGCGTCGGCTGCGGGCAAGGCCAGCGACGGCCTGCACGATCTCTCGCACCGCGACCTGACTCGTTATCTGCTCGATCCGAACTACGGCAAGGGCACTTTCTGGCTGGTCTACGCCAGCCGCCCGCCGTCGCTGTGGGCGCGCCTGTTCTACCAGGGCTGGCCGGTGTGGGCGCCGCTGCTGCTGGCCCTGCTGGGCTGGCTGTGGGGCCGTTCGCAACGCTTCGGCAGCCGCCTGCCGTCGCCGGTGCTGGAACGCCGCTCGCTGCTGGAACACGTGCGGGCCAGCGGCGAGCTGCTGCTGCGCTTCGGCCACGGCGCGCGCCTGTACCACGCCGTGCTCGCCCTGTTCCTGCATCGCCTGCGCCTGCGCGCACCGGTGGCTGCAGCACTGGAGGGCGCCCCCCGCGAACAGGCCATCGCCGAACTGCTGAAGTGGCCGCAAGACCGCGTTGCCAGCGCGCTCACGCCCCCTCCGCCGCACGATTCCTCCGCCCTGCGCGAGCGCATCCGCTTGCTGCTCCAGATGAGATCCCTGCTATGACCGAAGCCCCCGAGCTGCCGGCGGCCGCCAACGCCCGCCTGATCGAACGCGTCGATGCCATCCGCGATGCCGTCGGCCACGCCTTCATTGGCCAGGCCGATGTACTGGACCAGATCCTGGTGGCGCTGCTGGCCGGTGGCCACGTGCTGATCGAGGGCGTGCCCGGGCTGGGCAAGACCCTGCTGGTGCGGGCACTCGCGCAGGCGCTGGAGCTGGATTATGGCCGCGTGCAGTTCACCCCCGACCTGATGCCCAGCGACGTCAGTGGCCATGCGGTGTACGACCCGAAGAGCGAGAGCTTCAGGATCCGCCGTGGCCCGGTGTTCACCAACCTGCTGTTGGCCGACGAGATCAACCGTGCGCCGGCCAAGACCCAGTCGGCACTGCTGGAAGTGATGCAGGAAGGCCAGGTGACCATCGAAGGCAAGGCGTTCACCCTGGCGCCGCCGTTCATGGCGCTGGCCACGCAGAACCCGCTGGAGCAGGAAGGCACCTACCCGCTGCCAGAGGCACAGCTGGACCGCTTCCTGCTGAAGGTGCTGATCGACTACCCGCAACTGGAGGACGAGAAGCGCATGGTGATCGCGATCACCAGTGGCCGTGCCGCCAGCGACTTCGACCTGAGCCAGGTGCCGCGTGTACTGGGGGCTGGCGAGCTGCTGGAACTGCAACGTGCGACCGCGGCGATCACCGTCGATGACGAAGTGATCGACTACGCGGTGCGGATTGTGGCGGCGACCCGGCAGTGGCCGGGCGTCGCGGTCGGCGCCGGCCCACGCGGCAGCATCGCGCTGGTGCGTGCCTCGCGTGCGCAGGCGGTGCTGGCCGGCCGTGACTTCGTCACGCCGGACGACGTGCGCGACATCGCACGCCCGGCGCTGCGCCACCGCATTGCACTGGCCCCGGAGCTGCAGATCGAAGGCCAGGACGCCGACGACGTGCTGGGCGCACTGTTGGCCAAGGTGGAAGCACCGCGCCGATGAGGCCTGCCCCGCTGCTGCTGGCGCTGCTGCTGGCCTGGGCCGGCCTGGGCAGC
Source organism: Stenotrophomonas sp. FR010 (assembly GCF_047520755.2). NCBI lineage: Bacteria > Pseudomonadati > Pseudomonadota > Gammaproteobacteria > Lysobacterales > Lysobacteraceae > Stenotrophomonas > Stenotrophomonas sp. FR010. The sequence continues at coordinate 165,918 of NZ_JAXBQT020000005.1, forward strand.
CTGGTGCTGGGCGGGTTGCTGCCGCGCTGGAGCTGGGCGCTGGCCGCGGCGGCCATCGCGTTGCCTGCGCTGTTCGACCTGTGGCGGCAATCGCGGCGTCCGTCGCCTCAGGTACAGCGCGAACTGCCCGAAGCGCTGGCGCTGGGCGTGCGCCGCGAGGCGGCGCTGCGGCTGCAGGCCGAGCAAGCGATGACGGTGCAGGTGTTCGACCTGGTCCCCGGCGGCTGGCCGCTGGAATCGCTGCCACAGCGCGTGCGCCTGCGGGCCGGTAGCGCCTCCACGCTGCACTATCACCTGCAGCCGCTGCAGCGCGGGCACTTCCGCTTCGAAGGCGTGCACCTGCGCATGCGCTCGCCGTGGCGCCTGTGGTGGCAGCAACGCACGCTGCCGCCCGTACTGGACGTGCGGGTCTATCCGAATTTCGTGCCGCTCACGCGCTTTGCGTTGTTCAGTGCCGACCAGGCCTCGCGGCTGGTCGGTGCACACGTGAAGCGCCGCCGTGGTGAAGGCACCGACTTCCACCAGATGCGCGAGTATCGCGTCGGCGACAGCCTGCGCCAGCTGGACTGGAAGGCCACCGCGCGTGCGCGCAAGCTGATCTCGCGCGAGTACCAGGACGAGAAGAACCAGCAGTTGCTGCTGATGCTCGACAGTGGCCGGCGCATGCTGGCCAGCGAAGGCGGGCTCTCGCACTTCGACCATGCCTTGAATGCCTCGCTGGTTGTGGCCTACCTGGCGCTGCGCCAGGGCGATGCCGCCGGCCTGTTCGCTGCCGGTGGCGAACGCCGCTGGGTCGCGCCGCAGCGCGGCATGGGCACGGTCGAGCACCTGCTGCGCGCAAGCTACGACCTGCAGCCACGCGCGGTGGCCACCGATTACCTGGCCGCTGCCACCGAGGTGTCGCTGCGCCAGCGCCGGCGAGCACTGGTGATGCTGGTCAGCAACGTGCGCGACGAGGACATCGAAGACCTGCTGGCGGCGGTGCGCCTGCTGCAGCGGCGCCACCTGGTGTGCGTGGCCAGCCTGCGCGAGCGCGAGCTGGACGGCGTGCTGGAGGGCGAAGTGCAGACACTGGAAGACGCCACCCAGGCCGGTGCCGCGGCGCTGTACCTGCAGCAGCGCGCGAAGGCGCACGAAGCGCTGCGCAGCGAGAAGGTGATGGTGCTGGACGTCACCGCCGACGCCCTGCCCGGCGCGCTGGTGGAGCGCTACCTGGCGGTGAAGCGCGAAGGGCTGCTCTGAGCCGAGCGCAGGCTCGGCTCTACACGAATCGCGTTGTCTGTAGCGCCGAGCCCATGCTCGGCTGCCGGCCAGCGGCCGGCACTACCTACCCCTGCAGCAAGCGCCGCTGCAACCGCTCCACCGCACGCTGCAGCAGCACCCGGTTGCGGGCCAGCTTCATCCACTGCGGCAGGCGCGAGAACATGGATCGATGATGGCCGCGACCCTCGCGCAGCGACGCGCCCGCGTATTCGTGCAGTGCCTGCAGATGTTCGGCGTTGTAGGCCCACAGCAGGCCCGCGCGGGTCGATTCGACCAGGCGCAGCGGCAGACCGAAATGCGGATCGGCAGGCTCGGCGTCACGCAGGGGACGCGTCAACACCGTGACCTCGGTGCTGCGATCGCACTGTGCGCATCGGGCGGGGAAGGAGGCAGGCGCGGGGATGCCGGCGGGAATCGGCCGACACACATGCAGCCACTGATGCCCGCAGAATCCACAGGGCTGGCGGCCCAGAATGCGGACCGCACCCACCCAGTCGCCGCTGCCCAATGCAGCGCTGCAAGCGGTGCAGCGGAAACGCGCGGTCCATCGATAGGGTTCCCAGCGGGCGATCACCCAACCGGGGGCATCGCAGCGGTGGCAACGCACCGCGACGCGGTCCGCGAAGGCCTGCAGGCTGCGCCCGTCATCGAAATGCCGGCCCGGCGCGGGCGTGGCACGCCCATGCCGGCCAGGCCAACGCCGCACCGTCATCAGACGTAGATCCGCGTCGGCGCCTCGTCGACGATCGCGTGCGGCACGAACCGCGCACTGTCGCGGGTGATCGCGCTGTCGTCCTCGCGGATGCCGATGCCGCAGGCGTGGTCACCCACCACCCAGCTGCCGATCAGCGGGTAGCCACCTTCGAAGCGAGTCAGCGGATGGGCGCGCTGGATGATCGCCGGGCCGTCATAGGGACCGTCGCTGCGCTGGGTGCTGCCATCGGCCAGGTGCATCTCGATGTTGGCACCTTCGCGCGAGAACAGCGGCTTGCGCACCCAGCCCGGGGCCAGCGTGCTGCCGTCATCGAAGTGCGCCTCCAGCAGGTTCGGATGGCCCACGTTGCGCTGCCACAGCAGCGGCAGGATGCCCTTGTTGCTCAGCACCGCCTTCCACGCCGGCTCCAGCAGCTGCACGCCCGAAGCGGGCAGCGCGCGGCCGAATTCCTCGGCCATCAGGTCTTCCAGCGGATACAGCTTGAACAGCGTGCCGATCACCGAATCATCCAGCGCGGTGAAGCGGCCATCCTCGGACAGGCCGATGTCCTCGATCGCGATGGCCTGGCCATGCAGGCCGGCCTGCGACGCGCAGTCGCGCAGGTACTCGACCGTGCCGCGGTCTTCTTCCGAGCTTCCCACCGCGCTGAAGTACAGCGGCGGCGGCAGCTGCGTGGCCAGTTCGCCGAAGCGCTCGACCAGTGCCTCATGGATCGCATTGAACTGGTCGGCATGCTGCGGCAGGCGGCCGGCGTTGCGCTGGTCTTCCAGCCACTGCCACTGGAAGAAGCTGGCCTCGAACAGCGAGGTCGGCGTGTCGTAGTTCAGCTCGTACAGCTTGGCCGGACCGGTGCCGTCGTAGGCCAGGTCCAGGCGGCCGTAAAGGTGCGGCTGGCGCTGGCGCCAGCTGTCGGCGATCCAGTCGCGGTAATGCGACGGAATCGCCAGCTGGTCCATCAACCGCTCGCTGCCGATGACATCACCGACCAGATCCAGCGCCATCTGGTGCAGCTCGGCACTGGGGTCTTCGATGTCCTGTTCGATCTGGCGCAGGGTGAACGCGTAGTACGCGCTTTCATCCCAGTAGGGCTGGCCATCGATGGTATGGAAACGGAAACCCGCTTCCTCCGCGCGTGCCCGCCACTGGGCACGCGCGGCAATCCGGATGCGCTGCATGGGTCGATCAGCCGCCGTAGCTGCCGCTGGTACTGCGGCGTGCGCTGGTGTTGCCGAAGCCACCACGGCTGGCAGTGACCGCACGGTTCGGCTCGCTGGTGACCGGCGCCAGGCCGGCCTTGCCGGCACCGATGCCGCTGGCGGTGTTCAGGCCACCGGTGCCGCCCGGTGCCGGGCGCGCCCAGCCAGCGTTCTTGTCCTGGTAAGCCGGTGCCGACGCCGGCGCCTGCGGGGCGAGGCCGCCGCGGTTGCTCAGCATCTGCGACATGAAGAAGCCCATCATCATCGGGCCGATGAACGAGGTGCCGGCCGAGGTGTGCTGCTGCACGCACTGCTCCGGCTTGTAATCCTTCTCGCAGGCTTCCTTGCTGGCGTACTTCGGCGCCGCATCGGCGGCCTGCTTCTGCGCTTCGGCAAAGGCATTGCGGCACGACGACGGGTCGCCGGTGGCCTCGGTGCAGGCCTCGACGGAGGTGTACAGGCCTTCCTGCACCTTCACCTCCGGCTCCTTCTGGCAGGCGGTGAACAGCAGCGGCGCAGCGCTCATCAGCAGCAGCGCGGTGGTGCGGGAACGTTTCATGGCCTCATGCCCTGTCGACGGATCAATGCCCCAATGATGCCAAATCCTCACCAACAACCGGAATCGGCAAAGTGGGAAAGATGAACGGAATTTCATTTTCGTCGTTCCGCATCAGCCACGCATGACGTGGATCCATCGTGTCGACCAAGGTCGACACCTACCAAGGGCAGAGCGCCGGCCCCAACAGATCGCAGCAAACTGTCGAAGGCGGGGTCGGTCCGGTTGCGGGGGCGTGAGCGCCATGGATGGCGCGACCGAGGCTACATGGATGTACTTGCGCCGTCCCCCGCAACCGGACCCACCCCGCTGTCCCACGGAATGCCCGCCTTTGACGTTGACGTTGCCTCTGCGGGTGCCGGGCGCAGCCCGGCCGGACCATCTCCGGTGGTTGCAGCAGCAACCGAAAAAATTGGCCATGATCGGCTGACCCCCACGTCGTACGGCCCGCCCGTTCCGCCCGCCATGCCCGAATACCGCTCCCGCACCTCCACCGCCGGCCGCAACATGGCCGGCGCCCGCGCCCTGTGGCGTGCCACCGGCATGAAGGACGGCGACTTCCACAAGCCGATCATCGCCATCGCCAACTCCTTCACCCAGTTCGTGCCCGGCCACGTGCACCTGAAGGACCTCGGCCAGCTGGTCGCACGCGAAATCGAACAGGTCGGTGGCGTCGCCAAGGAATTCAACACCATCGCCGTGGACGACGGCATCGCGATGGGCCACGACGGGATGCTGTACTCGCTGCCCAGCCGCGAGATCATCGCCGACGCCGTGGAGTACATGGTCAACGCGCACTGCGCCGACGCGCTGGTGTGCATCAGCAACTGTGACAAGATCACCCCCGGCATGCTGATGGCCGCGCTGCGCCTGGACATCCCGGTGGTGTTCGTCTCCGGCGGGCCGATGGAAGCGGGCAAGACCAAGCTGTCCGAGCACAAGCTGGACCTGGTCGACGCGATGGTGGTGGCCGCCGATGACAGCGCCTCAGACGAGAAGGTTGCGGCCTTTGAACGCAGCGCCTGCCCCACCTGCGGCTCCTGCTCGGGCATGTTCACCGCCAACTCGATGAACTGCCTGACCGAAGCGCTGGGCCTGTCGCTGCCCGGCAACGGCACTACGCTGGCCACCCATGCCGACCGCGAGGCGCTGTTCCGCCGCGCCGGCCGCCTGATCGTCGAGCTCTGCCATCGCTGGTACGGCGGCGAAGACCCGAGCGCGCTGCCGCGCGGGATCGCCACCCAGGCCGCGTTTGCCAACGCGATGACCCTGGACATCGCCATGGGCGGCTCCACCAACACCATCCTGCATCTGCTGGCCGCAGCGCAGGAAGCGGAGGTCGACTTCGACCTGACCCACATCGACGCGCTGTCGCGACGCGTCCCGCAGCTGTGCAAGGTGGCGCCGAACACACCGAAGTACCACATCGAGGACGTGCACCGCGCCGGCGGCGTGTTCGGCATCCTCGGGGAGCTGGATCGCGCCGGCCTGCTCGATACCACAGTGCCGACCGTGCACAGCGCCAGCCTGGCCGAGGCGCTGGAGCGCTGGGACGTGGTGCGCAGTGACAACGACACCCTGCACACCTTCTTCAAGGCCGGTCCGGCCGGCATCCCCACGCAGGAGGCCTTCAGCCAAGCCACGCGCTGGCCCGCGCTGGACCTGGACCGCGCCGAGGGCTGCATCCGCTCGCTGCAACATGCGTATTCGCTGGAAGGTGGCCTGGCTGTGCTGCGCGGCAATCTGGCCGTCGATGGCTGCGTGGTGAAAACCGCCGGCGTGGACGAATCGATCCATGTGTTCGAAGGCCCCGCGCGCGTCTATGAAAGCCAGGACGCCGCCGTCGCCGGCATCCTCGCCGACGAGGTACAACCGGGCGACGTCGTGGTGATCCGTTACGAGGGCCCGAAGGGCGGCCCTGGCATGCAGGAGATGCTGTACCCGACCAGCTACCTGAAGTCGAAAGGACTGGGCAAGCAATGCGCGCTGCTCACCGACGGCCGCTTCTCCGGTGGCACCTCGGGGCTGTCGATCGGCCACGTTTCGCCGGAAGCGGCCAGTGGCGGCGCGATCGGCCTGGTGGAAGATGGCGACCGCATCCGCATCGACATCCCGGCCCGCCGCATCGACCTGCTGCTGGATGAGGCCACGCTGGTCCAGCGCCGCAGCGAGGCCGATTCACGCGGCTGGAAGCCACGCGCACCGCGCCCGCGCAAGGTCACCAGCGCGTTGAAGGCCTACGCCCTGCTCGCCACCAGTGCCGACAAGGGCGCCGTACGCAACACTGCCCTGCTCGGCGATTGATCCCTGCGCGGTAGTGCCGGCCGCTGGCCGGCATCTGCACGCCGCGTCCCACATCATTGAGGTTGCCGGCCAGCGGCCGGCACTACCCGTCGTGATCCGTTATGGTGGCCAGGAGGTCATCAACACGGAGGTTGAGAGGATGTTGCTTTTCTTTGCACTGGCCGCTGCCATGGGCACGTCAGCAGAACCACCCAAAGCACCCGACTGCAGCTACGACCGTGCAGCGATGCTGGCGATGGAACCGGATGCGTTCGATCAGGACCTGGAAGGTGGCTGGCGCACGCTGGCCGACCGTGGCTGCCACCGTGAAGCCGCTGATCTGCTCGCCGCCTATGCTGTGCTGCCCAAGGCTGCGGGCAACACCATGATTCTGTGGCATGAAAGCCAGATGCGTGCGGAGGCGGGCCAGTACCCGGAGGCGGTGGCGCTGATGCAGCGCACCTACAAGCCCACCGCCACCGACCCCGGTTACTGGAACGCCTACGTGGACGGCACGATCGCCTTCCTGCAGCGTGATCGTGCGGCGCTGGAGAAAGCGCGAGCAAGGTTGATTGCGATTCCTGCGCCGGAGCAGATTGCCAAGGCGCTGAAGGATGGGCGTTATCATTTCACGACCGCCGGCGGGCAGAAGGTGGATGTGCCGTGGCCGCCCAACCTGGACGTGCTCGATGGCTTCCTGCGCTGCTTTGATCGCGATTACCACAATGCGATGGGCAACCAGGCCTGCCGGAATCCGGAGGGCGATTGAGCGACAGAGGGCGTGGTCGGGTCAGAGCCCTTCCTTCGGAAGGGATCCGACCCCGTCTCAGCCGATCACGCGCTTGAACGGCGGCAGCGCGTCGATGATGCGCTTGCCGTAGCGGCGGGTCAGCAGCCGCGAATCGAGGATGATCACGCGGCCGGTGTCGGTGGAGGTGCGGATCAGGCGGCCGGCGAACTGGGTCAACGTGCGCAGCGCGTGCGGAATGGCGATCAGGTTGAACGCATTGAGCCCGCGGCCTTCGAACCATTCGCTGAGCGTGGCGGTCTGCGGATCGGTCGGCACCGCGAACGGTACCTGGGTGATCACCACCGTGGTGCAGGCTTCGCCGGGCAGGTCGAGGCCTTCGCCGAACGAGTTCAGGCCGAACAGTACCGAGCCTTCGCCGGCAGCGACGCGGCGCAGGTGCTCTTCGATCAGCCGGGTCTTGGACATCTCGCCCTGTACCAGCACCTGCTTGCGCCGCGCGGCCGGCATCAGCCCGGCCACCTTTTCCATCTTCCAGCGCGAGGTGAACAGCACCATCGAGCCCTTGGCCCAATCCAACTCGGTGTCGAGGTAGCGCGCCACTTCGCGGGGATGGCCTTCGCGGTCGTCGGGGGTGACCGGGAACCTGGGCACGATCAGCTCGGCCTGGTTGGGCAGGTCGAACGGCGACGACAGCGAGACCATCTCGGCCTCTTCCGGAATGCCGTTGTCGATCGCCAGCGACTGGAAATCGCCACCGCCGGTCAGCGTCGCCGAGGTCATCACCACCGAGTCCACCTCATCCCACAGCAGCTTGCGCAGCACGTGCGCGGCCGATACCGGCGAGCCGTGCAGCACCAGGTCGCCGTCGCGGGTGGCGGTGACCCAGCGCGCCATCGGCGGCGCGCCATCCTTGTCCTCGCGGCGCCACGCCTGCCACAGGTTGTACTGTTGCTCGATCATTTCCAGCGCCATGCCCAGGTTGCGCTGCAGGCGCTCGCGCGCGGCATCGTCCGGCTTGCCCTTGGCCACCTGCGCGGTGGCGGCGTGCGCCCAGTTGTAGAGGCTGCGGGTCTCGTCGGCCAGTGCCTCGATCGGCTCGCGCCAGGCCTCGGGCAGGCGTCCATTGGCCGCACGCCACATCGGCTCCTCGTCCGCCGGCGCCGGCATCCACACCCGCTCGATGTGATCGCGGAACGCGCGCAGCTGCTTGGCGACGTTGCTGGCCACCTCGATCGCTTCGTTCGGCAGCAGGTTGCCGAGGCGGTCCTTGTCGACCGCGCGGTAGGCACCGGCAATCAGGATCTGCAGGCGGCCGGTGCGCTTGGCCATTTCATCCAGCGCGAGGCTGGCCGCGCCCTGGTCGATCGCCACGTTGCCGATGTGATGGCCTTCATCCAGCACCAGCAGCATGTCCGACGGCGGCGCGATCAACGGCTGACCGTTGTCGCTGTCGCCGATCGACAGCGCCGACAGCAGCAGCGCGTGGTTGGTGACCACGATCTGCGCATCGCGCACGGTATTGCGCGAACGCAGCACCGCGCACTGCGCCGAATACGCACAACGGCGCCCGGCGCAGCCCGAAGCCGGCGTGGTGATGCGGCTGCGCAGGCCGGGGCTGATGGTCTCCGGCGCATTGTCGATATCGCCGTCCCAGCTGCCGCCGGTAAAGGCATCGGTCAGGCGCTTGGCGATGTCCATCTCGATCGGCGCCAGCGGCCGGTCGAACAGTGGTGCATCCTCCTCGAACATGCCGCCCTGCGAGCCCTCGCCCTGTGCTTCGGCCGCGTTGCGCGTGCACAGGTAGCGGGTACGGCCCTTGGCCAGCGCCACGGTTGCTTCCAGGCCGGTGGCCTTGAGGAAATTCGGGATATCCCGCTCGACCAGCTGCGACTGCAGCGCCACGGTGCCGGTGCTGATCACCAGCTTCTTCCTGGTGGCCAGCGCAATGGGGACGCCCGCGGTGAGGTAACCCAGGCTCTTGCCGACGCCGGTCGGCGCCTCGACCACGCCAACGCCGCCGCTCTTCGACAGCGCGCGCGACACCACGCCGATCATCTGGCTCTGCGAGCGGCGGGTGGAGAAGCCGGGGGTATTGGCCTGCAGCGTCGTGTACGCCTTGCGGATCGCGTCCTTCAAGGGGTCATCGAGCGTGCGCGGAGCGGCGACGGTTTCGGTCACGCCGGGAATTACCGTAGCTGGATCGGGCCGGTCATTGTCGCATGGCCGGCCATGTCCGCCGCCGCTGGCTGCCTGAACGGGGCAGCGGCGACGCCCGGCGGCTGGATGAACACACCGTACGCTGCTGGCGACGGCCCTGGGCCGTCACCGGGGTGTCACTGCACCGCGTTGCCGCGCAGCCGCAGCAGGCGCACCAGCGCCCACACCAGCAGCACCACGCCGATGGCCTCGACCATCGCCAGCGCGAAGTGCAGCACGCCGAAGATGGCGCTCATGCCCGAGATGGCGCTGAAGTTGCCACTGCTGACCAGCCACATCGGCAGGACACCCGCGGCCAGGCCGCCCAGGCTGGACAACAGCAACAGCAGCAGGCCGACCAGCGCACCGGTACGGGTCGCATCGCGCGGCGCACCGACCACCCAGACCAGGCCGACGCACAGCGCGATCAGCACCGGCAGGCGCACTCCGACCATGCTCAGCACGGTCACCATCAGGGTCGTGCCGTCCATCGATCAGTCCTCGCCGGCCAACACCGCCGGGCCCTGGCGCAGCGCCTGGTAGACCTCGTCGGTTTGCGGGCGTACGCCGTGCCACTGCAGGAAGCTCTCGGCAGCCTGCTCGACCAGCATGCCCAGGCCGTCGACGGTGTTACGGCACTGCGCCGCACGGGCCCAGGCCAGGAAGGCGATGGCCGCCTCGCCGTAGTTCAGGTCGACGGCGGTGGTCATCGAGTTGACCAGCGACAGCGGCAGCTTGAACTCGACGTCGCGGTCGCGCCCGGCGGAGGTGGCGTTGACGATCAGTTCGAAGTCGCCCAGCTCGCGCAGGTCTTCCCAGTAGCGGCTGATCGCGCGGCCCGGTTCGCCCATGGCATCGATCAGTTCGTCGGCGCGCTCCGGCGTGCGGTTGACCACGACCAGTTCGGTGATGCCGGCATCGAGCAGCGCCGGTGCGACGCTGCGCGCCGAGCCACCGGCACCGATCATCAGCACGCGGCGGCCGCGCAGGTCCAGGCCGTGGCGGTCGGTCAGGTCGCGCACCAGGCCGATGCCATCGGTGGTGTCGCCGTGCCAACGGTCGCCCTTGCGCAGCAGCGTGTTGACCGAGCCGGCGCGGCGCGCCCGTGCGGTCAGCGTGGTGCATGCCGAGAACGCGGCTTCCTTGTGCGGCAGGGTGACGTTCGCACCGACACCGCCCTCGGCAGCGAAGGCCTCCAGGCCGGCCAGGAACGCATCCGGGGCCAGGTCGATCGCGCGATAGTCGATGGCGATGCCTTCCTGGCGACCGAACGTCGCATGGATCTGCGGCGACTTCGAATGGGCGACGGGGTGTCCGAAGACGGCGTAACGGTCGGTCATGGAATCCTCAAGCTGGCTAGACTGATGCTCTGTTCGTGCATGGAACCGGATGATGCGCATCACCCCGCCCCTGCTGGTGCTTGCCGCCAGTCTACTCTCTGCCCCCGTGGCGATGGCGTTGAACGAGTACGGCATCGAAGGCATGGGCGTGGTCTCGACCCGCGCCGACGAGGGCCGCGCCACGATCAGCGCCGATGGCCAGCGCATCGTTTTCGCCCGCCGCGGCGAAGCCGGCTGGGGCCTGTGGGAGGCACGCGTGGTCGACGGTCGTTGGCAGCAGGCACAGGCACTGCCGGTCGGCGTGGCCGGTGAAGCCCGCGATCCCTACTTCAGCCGTGACGGCCGCTGGCTGCTGTTCGCGGCCGGTCGCGAGGGCACGCTGGCGCTGTACCGCGCTGCGCTGGCCACCGATGGCCGGCTGGGCCCGGCGCAGCCGCTGGCCGGTGACGGCGGGCGCCGGGAAGAGCGCGGGCCGGCCCTGAGCGCGGATGGCAAGCAGCTGTTGTTTGCCCGCCAGCAGGGCCATGGCGCCGGCTGGGACCTGTTCGTAGCGACGCTGGATGCGCAGGGCGTGCGTGGCCCGGCCACCGCACTGAGCGCGTTGAACAGCGCCGACGACGAGACCGACGGCGACTGGCTGGGCCATGACGGCGCCGTGGTGTTCAGCCGCGGCCACGGCAGTACCGCGCAGGTCTGGAGCAGCGGCTGTGCGTGGAGCGGTGTGGCGCTGCAGCCGCTGGGACTATCGTTCAACCAGGCCGGCGGCTGGACCGGCGCGCCGGTGATCGACAACGCCAAGCCCGGCGAGATGATGGTGGCCAGCAGCGCGGCAAAGGCGCCGCGCGCCGGTGGCGTGGACGTGTACCGGTTGGCGGTGCCGAAGGTGGCGGCGGTGGCCGGGTGCGTGCGGTAGATCCACGCCATGCGTGGATGGCGCCCGCGAAGGGGCCAGAGCCCTTTCCTGCGGAAAGGGATCCGACCCCGGGGATCGCCCGTCAGCGCGACAGCACCTTGGCGCGCAACTGCTCGTACTCCATCTCGCTCAGCTGGCCGTTGTCCTTGCGCTGGTTCAACGCGGCCAGCTCGGCCTGCACGCTGTCCGGCAGGGCCTGCTCACGGGCCACGTGGCGGGCGGCGGAGAGCTGCTCCGGTGGGCGCTTGCCAGCCCGCCAGGCGGCGATGAAGACACCGACGATGAGGGCACCGAACACCAGGACACCGGTACCCCAGATCAGCCATTGCATCCATCCCAGTTCGGGTCCCATCGCGCAGTCCTCCGTCTATCGTGGCGCTATTGTCAGCGCTCGCGCAGCCATCGCGCCACCTGCGGCGCGAAATAGGTCAGCACGCCGTCGGCACCGGCCCGCTTGAAGCCCAGCAGCGACTCCAGCACGCAGGCGCGCTCGTCCAGCCAGCCGTTGGCGAAGGCGGCCTTCATCATCGCGTACTCGCCACTGACCTGGTAGGCAAAGGTCGGCACGCCGAACGTCTCCTTCACCCGGCGCACCAGGTCCAGGTACGGCATGCCCGGCTTGACCATCACCATGTCGGCGCCCTCTTCCAGGTCCAGCGCGATCTCGCGCAGAGCCTCGTCGCCGTTGGCCGGGTCCATCTGGTAGGTCTTCTTGTCGGCCTTGCCGAGGCTGGCCGCGCTGCCCACCGCATCACGGAACGGGCCGTAGAACGCCGAGGCGTACTTGGCCGAGTAGGCCATGATGCGCACGTTGATGTGGTTGTCGGCATCCAGCGCACGGCGGATCGCGCCGATGCGGCCGTCCATCATGTCCGACGGCGAGACGATGTCCACACCGGCCTCGGCGTGCGACACCGACTGCTTGACCAGCGCTTCGACCGTGATGTCGTTGAGCACGTAACCCTTGTCGTCGATGATGCCGTCCTGGCCGTGGGTGGTGTACGGGTCCAGCGCCACATCGGTCATCACGCCCAGTTCCGGGAAGCGCGACTTCAGCGCGCGGATCGCACGCTGCGCCAGGCCGTCCTCGGCCCACGCCGTCGACGCGTCCAGCGACTTCAGCGACGGGTCGATCACCGGGAACAGGTCGATCACCGGAATGCCCAGTTCCAGCGCTTCTTCGGCCACCTTCAGCAACTCTTCGATCGACAGCCGCTCCACGCCCGGCATCGACGGCACTGCGGTGCGGCCCGCCAGTTCGTGCACGAACACCGGGTAGATCAGGTCGTCGGTGGTCAGCGTGTGCTCGCGCATCAGGCGGCGCGAGAACTCGTCGTGGCGCATGCGGCGCGGGCGGTAAAGCGGATGGGACATGGCAGGCTCCGAGGAGTGGCTATTGCAACAGGTAACCCTGCGGCAGCAGGGGTTCGGGCAAGGGGCGTTCGCCGAGCGCGTCGAGCTGGTCGATCTCGATCGTGCGCACCAGCGCGTCCAGCGGCAGGTCGTTCGGCTCCAGGCCGAACGGGTCTTCCATTTCTTCGCCCAGCTGGTCCAGGCCGAAGAAGGCATAGGCCAGCACCGCCGACAGCACCGGCGTGCCCCAGCCCAGCGAACTGGCCAGGCCGAACGGCAGCAGCACGCAGAACATCCACGCGCAGCGATGCAGCAGCAGGGTGTAGGCGAACGGCAGCGGCGTGGTGAGAATGCGCTCGCAGCCGGCCTGGATCGACGACATCGCGTGCAGGCGCTCCTCCAGCTGGGTGTAGAGGATCGGATCGAGCTCGCCGGCGCGCAGCGCCTGGGCCAGCTCGGCGGCGATCATCGACAGCAATGCATCCGGCACGTTCTCGCGCTGGCCCAGCTGCTCGCGCTGCGGCTTGTCCAGCCATGGCAAGGCGACCAGGGCCACGATGCGCCCACGCAGGCGCGCGGCCAGCGCATGGGCGAACGCGGTGGTGAGGTACGCGATGCGGCGACGGCGGCCGCCGTCATCGGCCAGCAGCAGGTGCACCTGGCGCGCCAGCGAACGCGATTCGTAGACCAGCTGGCCCCACAGCTTGCGGCCTTCCCACCAGCGGTCATAGCAGGCGCTGTTGCGGAAGCTGAGGAAGATCGACAGGACCAGGCCGAGCAGGGTGAACGGCGTGACCGACACGCGTTCGATGCCGGTCGGCGGGGCCAGTTCCACCACGGCCGCCACGGCAATGGACAGGATCAGGATGGCCAGCACCTTCGGCGCGATCGCTTTGACGATCGAGCCGCGCAGGATGTACAGCAGTTGCCAGCCGTGGGGACGGGGTCGGATGATCATCGGGCAGCCGCGCCAGGCGCGGAATCACAGGCACGCGGGGGGCTCGCGCAGCCGCTCATTGTACGCCCCTGCCCGTCCAGCAGCCGAGTACCTGCGACGCCCTGTCGCACCCGGCGCCGGGATTCAGATCACGCCGCCGCCCAGGCCCAGGCGCAGGATGCCCACCACCACCACGATGCCGTTCAGCACCAGCCCGGCCCAGGCCCGACCGCGCTTGGTCGGGTGGGTAAACAGGATGCCCAGCGCGGCTATCACCGCGCCGACGGCGGCGAACGGGATCAGGAACCAGTTGCCCCAGCCCAGCAGCGGAATCAGCGCCAGGATCATCCACAACAGCGCCAGTACGCCCCACAACAGACTGATCACGCCCATTCCGCTCTCCCGCAGTTGGTTCCTGTCTGTCCACCATAGTCGTTCACGCGGTCGCCGCCTACTGCCGTTGGCGGGGCTGTCACCCGACGCGTGCTAGCGTGCTGCCGTGGGTGCCCGGGCCCGGGTGTTGGCGCCGATTCAGAGTGGCCCACCGAAGATCGCAACCAGTCCTACAGGGGTCGTGCCATGAACATCCGTTGGGCCGCGCTGGCGGCCATCCTGCTGGTCGCCGCCGGTTGTGCCAGCACCTCCAAGGTCATGCTGGGGCGCGCCCGCGCGCCGATCGATCCGGCACTGGTGCAGATCTATTCCACGCCTCCGGCCGGCTCGCAGGAAATCGCGCAGCTGGAATCGGCATCTGCCGTGGGCTTCGGCACGCAGGGCCAGACCGATGCCGCAGTGGCACGCCTGAAGCGTGAAGCGGCGGCACTGGGCGCCAATGGCGTGGTGCTGATGGGCGTGGGCAGCAGCGGCTCGCCGGTCGGCATGTCGGTGGGTGCCGGCACCTTCGGCTCGCATGTGGGGGGGGGCGTCGGCATCGGTATTCCGACCACGCAGAAGCGCGCCGCCGGTGTGGCGATCTGGGTACCCAATCCGGAACCGCCGGCACGGTTGCCGACCCAGGTGATCACGCCGCAGCGGTGACGCGGCAGCCTCACCGCGGGTAGTGCCGGCCGCTGGCCGGCAACCTCAGGAATCCTCTCTACGCCAGGGGAATGCCGGCCAGCAGCCGGCACTACCGGAAGGGCTTCAGCGCTTGTACTTCGGCACGAACACCTTGTTCACCGCGTCGGCCAGCTGGTCCGGCGGCAGCAGGCCCTGGTCGAGCAGGAAGTTGTTGAAGGCCAGGCGGTCGAACTTCGCGCCCAGTGCCAGCTCGGTCTGCATGCGCAGTTCCAGGATACGGGTGTAGCCATAGAAGTAGCTGCCCGCCTGGCCCGGCATACGCACCATGTAGCGGTCCAGTTCCTGGGTGGCCATCGCCTTGGACAGGCCGACCTGCTCCATCAGCACGCGCTCGCCGTTGGCGCGGTCGGTCAGGCCGAGATTGAGCATCGGGTCAAGCATTGCGCGTGCGGCCCGCAGCAGGCGGAACTGCAGGGCGATCATCTGCCCGTCCAGCGGCTCGTACGGCACCATCTCGGCCTCGGCATACAGCGCCCAGCCTTCAACGTTCACCGAATTGAACGCGAACATGGTGCGCGCCAGCGAGACACCACGCTCGACCATCGCGGTGAACTGCAGCTCGTGGCCGGGGCGGCCTTCATGCGCGCTCAGCGTCCACGCCGCCGCACCGAAGTTGAAATCGTCGTATTGTGCGCCCGGGCCCGCCGCCGGGTTGCCCAGCGGCAGCACGAAGGTGCCCTGCTGCCCGGTGTTGTTGACCAGCGGCGCCGGCAGGAAATGCGGGGCCGGGCTGGCCGCGCTCTCGGCGGCCGAACCCAGGCGCATCTGCATGGCGCGCTTGGGCACGTCGACGATGGCATGCTCGCGGATCAGCGGATCGATCGCATCGATCACCTTGCGGTAGTGGCCTTCCAGCTGGTCGTCGGCGATCTTGTCGGCCTTCAGCGCGCGGATCACCGCCACCGGGTCGCTCGGGTCGGCCACCTTCAGGCCCTTGTCCTGCACCACCAGCGGCGCCAACTGCTGCATCGCCGAGCGGGTTTCCATGAACTCCAGCTGCGCGCGCTGCATCAGCAGCTTCGGGTCGATATCGATGCCGACCTGCTTGAGCTGGTGGGCGTACAGCGGCGCCGGCAGGCGCGCGTCGGTGCGTGCCTTTGGCAGCACGGTCGTGCGCGTCCAGCTGGCGTAATCCTTCATCTGCCCGGCCAGGGCCTTCATTGCCTCATCGGCGCCGGCGATCTGGTACTTCTTCAGCAGCGACTCGATGCCGGTGATGTACGTCTCGACGTTGTCCAGCGATTGCTGCACTTCGATCTTCGTCGGCTGCAGCAGGCTGCCGTCCTTCAAGCGCTCTTCGTAACGCTGGCGGGCCAGCGTGGTGAACGCGGTGCCACCCGGCTGCAGCCCGGCGTAGGCCTTGAGGCGGTCGATCGCCTTGGCCCGGCGCTCGGCCGGCACCTGGTCGGACAGAAGCAGGTTGAGGCCGCTGAAGATGGTCTGCGGCGCGTCACTCCATGGCAGCAGGTACTTCTCGTTGAGCTCACTGCCTTCGATGTTCTGGTTGGCGG
This sequence comes from Stenotrophomonas sp. FR010, assembly GCF_047520755.2. Lineage (NCBI taxonomy): Bacteria > Pseudomonadati > Pseudomonadota > Gammaproteobacteria > Lysobacterales > Lysobacteraceae > Stenotrophomonas > Stenotrophomonas sp. FR010. The sequence goes on from NZ_JAXBQT020000005.1 coordinate 182,012, forward strand.
CGTGGATCATGATCTCCAGGTCCTGGCGGACGTTGGGATCCTTCTCGGTGGCCAGCTTCGCCTTCAGTTCGTCGCGCGCCTTGGCCATCGCCGCGCGGTAGCGCTTGCCGTTGTCCGCGCCGAGGTCGGCCACCTTGTCGTCATAGCCGGGCACGCCGAAGAAGCCGGTTTCTTCCGGTTGGAACGGGCCCTGCGCATCGAGCAGGATCTGCGCCAGTGCGTTGCTGCGGGTCACCCAGGCCGGGCTGGCCGGAGTAGCGGCCTTGGTGGCGGGTGCCGCCAGCGCCGGCGGTGCGGACATCAGCGGGGCGGCAGTCAGGGCCAGGGCAACGGCCAACGCGATCGGCTTCATGGTGCACTCCAGGACAGGGTTGCCCGCACCCTACGCGCTCAGCGCTGTGGCGACAATCGGCCGGAGGTCACAACGCCGCGGCCAGCGGGCATTCGCCGCGTTCGCGGCAGGCCTGCAGCTCGCATTCCTGCGCGGCCTCGTCATCATCCAGCGCGGTCAGGTCGAAGGTCTGCTTGTTCTCGCCCAGCACATACATCACCGGATAGTCCCAGACGTCGTCGCTGCGGGTGCCCTTCACGAACAGCCGGCCGCGCGCGCGCGGGCCTTCCAGGGCCACGGTCAGGCCGACGTCGCGCTGGCCATTGATCGCGGTCTGCATGCTGCCCAGCGGCATCGATTCGGCACGCAGCGGCTCGCCGAAGGCTTCCACCAGTTCGATGCTGCATCCGGCGCGGCGCATCGCCTCGCGCATCGGTGGGCTTTCGCGTGCCGCCTCGCTCCAGCGCAGCACGCTCCAGGCCACCACGCCACCGGCACCGGCCAACACCAGCAGCACGGCCAGCGGCATCGCCCAGCGCCAGTGACGGGACCACCAGCCGGCAGGCTTCGGGCCATGGGTGGGAATCGGCGGCGGCAGTGTCATCGGCGGGCTCCTTCCCGTTTGTGCATCAGGGCTTCAGGCAGCGTCCCAGGAAGGCTTCGGCCACACGGTAGCGATGCAGGGCATCGGCGCCGGACAGGCCATGCTTGGCACCCGGATAGGTCATCAGCTCGAACGGCTGCCCGCGCTTCTGCAGCGCGCTCATCAGGCTGGTCGAGTTGGTGAACAGCACGTTGTCATCGGCCATGCCGTGGATCAGCAGCAACGGCGAACGCAGGCCGTCGATATGGGTCAGCACGCGCGCTTCGCGGTACCCCGCTTCGTTGCGCGCCGGCAGGTCCATGTAGCGTTCGGTGTAGTGGCTGTCATACAGGCCCCAATCGGTGACCGGTGCGCCGGCCACGCCACAGGCGTACTGGTTCGATGCCTTGGCCAGCAGCATCAGAGTCATGTAACCGCCGTTGGACCAGCCCTGCACGCCGATGCGCGCCGGGTCCACCCACGGCTGCTGCTTCAGCCAGGCCACGCCGCGCAGCTGGTCGGTCACTTCCACCGTGCCCTGCTTCCCGTACAGCGCACCACCGAAGTCGCGGCCACGGCGCGGAGTGCCGCGGTTGTCCAGCGAGAACACGACGTAGCCCTGCTGGGCCAGGTACTGGTTGAACAGATGGTCGCCGCGGCCGGGCCAGCTGTCGGTGACGGTCTGGCTGGCCGGGCCGCCGTAGACGTACACCGCCACCGGGTAGCGCTTGGACGGATCGAAGCCGGCCGGCTTGATCAGGCTGTAGTTCAACGGGGTCTTGCCGTCGGCAGCCATCAACGTGCCGAACTCGACCGGGCGCTGCGCATCGCGGTAGCGCGCATACGGGTGCCTGGGATCGGCCAGGTCGTTCTCGACCAGCGTGGCGATCTTCTCGCCGTTGGCGCGGAACAGTTCGATCTGCGGCGGCGTGGTGCTGTTGGACCAGCTGTCCACGTAGACGCTGGCATTGCGGGCGAAGCTGGCGCTGTGCATGCCCGGCGCCTTCGACAGGCGCTGCGGCTCACCGCCCTGCAGCGACACCGCGTAGATCTGGCTTTCGCGCGAGGTCTCGATGCCAGCACGGAAGTAGGCCTTGCCGGCCTTCTCATCGACCGCCAGCAGTTCGTCCACCGGCCAGTTGCCATGGGTCAGCGCAGTGGCCTTGCCCTTGCTGTCGATGCGGTACAGGTGCTGGAAGCCGGTGCGCTCGGACGACCACAGCACGCTGCCATCTTCAAGGAAGCGCAGGCTGTTGTGCAGCGGCACCCAGGTCGGGCTGGTCTCGTGTACGAGCACGCGCTGGCGGTTGGAGTCGAGCGCCACTTCGACCAGGTCCAGCTGCTTCTGGTCACGCGACTGGCGCTGGAAACTCAGGTGCTGCGCATCGCGCCAATCGACGCGGGCCAGGTAGATGTCCTGTTCCTTGCCCAGGTCGATCCAGCGCGGCTGCGCATCGGCGGCCGGTGCGATCACGCCCAGCTGCACGCGCACGTTGGCGTCGCCGGCGGCCGGGTAACGCTGTTCGATCACATCGGTGCGGTCGGCGTAGACCTCGTAGCGCTTCTGCACCGGCACCGGCGCCTCGTCGATGCGGGCGAAGGCGATGGCCGAATCATCCGGCGCCCACCAGTAACCGGTATGGCGATCCATTTCCTCGTCGGCGACGAACTCGGCCACGCCGTTGCCGATGGTGGTGCTGCCGTCGCGGGTCAGCTGCAGCTGCTTGCCACTGGCCAGATCGATCACCCACAGGTTGCGGCCGCGGATGAAGCTGACGAAACCGTCCTTGGGCGACAGCTTGGCGTCGGTGGCGAAGCCTTCACCGTGAGTCAGCTGGCGCACGGCCGCCTGGCCCTGCTGCTTGAGGTCGTACAGGTAGAGTTCGCCGCCCAACGGGAACAGCAGGCGCTGCGCGTCCGGCGACCACTGGTAATCGACGATGCCGGTCATCGCGGCGATGCGCTGGCGCTCGCGTCGGGCCTTTTCCTCATCGCTGAGGGTCTCGGTGCCGGGCAGCACCACCTTGGAATCAACCAGCAGGCGGGTCTGGCCGCTGCCGATGTCGTAGGTCCACAGGTCCAGCTGGTTGCGGTCGCTGTCCTTGCCGCGCAGGAAGCCGACCTGCGAACCGTCCGGCGCCACCTTGGGCTTCATCAGGGTCGGTCCGGACAACGGCAGCGGGCCGGTGATGGCTTCCAGGGTCAGCTTTTCGGCGTGGGCGGCGGTACTGGTTGCGAGCATGAGGGCGAGCGAAGCGAACAGATGGCGCATGGAGGATCCCGGCAAACGGCAGGTCCGCCTCCACGCGGGGCGCGGGACGGTCGTCCCCCATCCTAACCAAGCCCGTGCGGGAAGGCAGCATGACCTTCTGCCCATAAGGAGTGCCGGTAAGGAGTGCCGACCAACGGTCGGCACCCACCGAACTGGGTCAGCGCTGGCCGAACAGGTGCTTGCGTTCTTCGTCGCTGAGCGGCTTGCCGGCGTTCGGGTTCACCTGCTGGCGCAGCGCATAGGCGCGCTGGGTGGCCGGGCGCGCGGCGATGGCCTCGTGCCAGCGCTTGAGGTTCGGGAACGCGGCGAAGTCCACCGGCAGCGTGTCGTAGGCGCCGACCCACGGGTAGCTGGCCATGTCGGCGATGGTGTACGCGTCGCCGGCCAGGAAGGCGTGCTGGGCCAGGCGCTTGTCCATCACCCCATGCAGGCGGCGCACTTCGTTGTCATAGCGCTCGATCGCATACGGGATCTTTTCCGGGGCATACACATTGAAATGCCCCATCTGGCCACTCATCGGACCCAGGCCCGCCATCTGCCAGAACAGCCATTCCAGGGTGGTGACGCGGCCGCGCGGATCGCTGGGCAGGAAGCGGCCGGTCTTCTCGGCCAGGTACAACAGAATCGCACCGGACTCGAACACGCTCTGCGGGGCGCCGCCGTCGGCCGGGGCGTGGTCGACGATGGCCGGCATCTTGTTGTTGGGCGAAATGGCGAGGAATTCCGGCTTGAACTGGTCGCCCGAGCCGATGTTGACCGGGTGGATGCGGTATTCCAGGCCGGTTTCCTCCAACAGCAGGGTCACTTTATGGCCGTTCGGGGTGGGCCAGTAATACAGGTCGATCATGGCGTCGGCTCGGGGTGCGGAAAGGAACCTGAAGTCTAGTGCGTGAGTTGGGTTGGCACCGTCATGGCGGGCCGGTAACCTCGCCTCTCCCCCGAAACGCAGCATCCCCCGCATGAGTGCAAACCGCCCGCCGCTCTCCCCGTTGTCCACGCTGATCTTCGCCTCGCGCTGGCTGCAGCTGCCGCTGTACCTGGGCCTGATCGTGGCGCAGTGCGTCTACGTGTTCCTGTTCGGCAAGGAACTGTGGCACCTGATCTCGCATTCGGTGTCGATGGGCGAGCAGCAGATCATGCTGATCGTGCTGGGCCTGATCGACGTGGTGATGATCTCCAACCTGCTGGTGATGGTGATCGTCGGCGGCTACGAGACCTTCGTCTCGCGCCTGCGCCTGGAAGGCCACCCGGACCAGCCGGAATGGCTGAGCCACGTCAACGCCAGCGTGCTGAAGGTGAAGCTGGCGATGGCGATCATCGGCATCTCCTCGATCCACCTGCTGAAGACCTTCATCGCCAGTGGCGCACTGAATGGCATCCCGCTGTGCACGCCGGAGCAGATGAGCGTGGCCGCCGCCAACATCGGTGTCGCCCGCTGCTCGATGCTGACTCAGGAAGGCGTGCTGTGGCAGACCATCATCCACTGCGTGTTCATCCTGTCGGCGATCGGCATCGCCTGGACCGACAAGCTGATGTCCAACGGCCACAGCAAGTCGCACGACAAGGCGCACGACCACTGAGGTCGGCGCCGGCAACGGCACGGCCGCCGTTGCCCATCCCGGCCACTGCTCTTGTACGCGGCGGCGGCCGGGATGCTAGATTGCACCCTCGCCGTTGCCGGCGGTGGCGTCGGGAAACGTCACCCTGCCGCGCCCGGACCGCAGGTCCCGGCCATGCATATCAATGATTTACGTCACGTCGTCTTCTAGAGGGGAGCAGGATGTCGCACGTCTCAACGATCACCGCCGCGCGCCGGTGGCTGCCGGTTGCCCTGGCACTGGCACTGGCTGCCTGCTCGGGCAAGGAGGAAACTGCCGCACCGGCCCCGGCCGCCGCACCCACCGCCGCTGCACCGGCCGCACCGGTGGTTGCCGCCAAGGTGCAGTCGATGGGCACCGAGCAGCTGCGTGAGTCGGCCAGCCAGGCCCTGCGCGAGAACCGCATGTACGCGCCGGCCGGCGACAACGCCATCGAGTACTACCTCGCCCTGCGCGACAAGACGCCGGACGACGCCTCGGTGAAGAGCGCGCTGACCGACCTGCTGCCCTACACCCTGATCGCCGCCGAACAGCACCTGGGCCGCGAGGACTACACCGAAGCGCAGCGCCTGGTGGCACTGATCGAGAAGGTGGACGCCTCTGCGCCGGCGTTGCCGCGCCTGAAGGACGGCCTGGCCAAGGGCGTGCAGAACGCGGCCAAGCGCACCGAGGCCGAAGCCGAGAAAGCGAAGAAGGACGCCGAGGACCGCAGCAAGCAGCAGACCGAACAGCAGCGCCTGGCCGAGCAGCGTGCCAAGGAAGCCGACGCAGCCAAGCAGATCGCTGCCCAACAGGACGCTGCCCGCCGCGACAACGAGCGCCAGGAAGCCGAGCGCCAGGCTGCGGCCCGCCGCGAAGCCGAGCAAAAGCAGCAGCAGGCTGCCGCCCAGCAGGCCAGCGCCGCACGCCAGGCTGCAGCTCCGGCGGCCGCTGCGGCGCCCAACCTGCGCCCGGTCAGCACACCGGCGCCGCGCTATCCGTCCGAGGCGCTGCGTGCAGGCACCTCCGGCGAGGTGCTGGTGGAGATCACCGTCGGCACCGACGGTTCGGTGACCAACGCCCGTGTGCTGCGCGCAACACCGTCGCGCGTCTTCGATCGCGAGGCCATGAACGCGGTCAAGCGCTGGCGCTTCGAGCCGGTCAGCGCACCGGTCACCACCCGCCGCACCCTGGTGTTCGCCCCGGGCGGCAGCTGACCTCGAAAAGGGGACGGAGGGGATTAAGTCGTTTCCGCCCCGCAATGACCACACGGCCCGGCATGTCCGGGCCGTGTTCGTTTCAGGAGAGGCTGTCGATCAGGCGTTGCAGTGCCGGATCACGCGCGGCCAACACCTGGAACAGGCCCAGCGCATGCAGGCCCGGCAGCAGCGCACGCAGGTCGGCTTCGGCGGTGGCGCGGGTGGCGTCATCGCTGGCGGGGTCCTGCCAGTCACGGACGCTGGCGAGGAAGGCGCCGACGCTGCCCTTGCGCACGGTGAGGCCGTTCACCTGCACCTCGTTCTGATGGTCGGGAAGGATGTCGTGTGGCTGCATGGGTGATGCTCCGGTGGGATCGGGAGCCCAGTGTGCCGCCCAGCCAGCGGCACTTCTACCGTATAACTGCCATTGGATATGGCAGATCAGACATCACCCGTGTTGATTGACCCCGCTTTGGCGAACGCCGAAGGCGGTCCCCTCGTCCTGGCCTCACAGCTGCGGGTGCCGGGACGGCGCCGCACCGCACGCCACCAGCACGTGCGCGGCCAAGTGCTGGGTGCCCACCACGGCCTGCTGCGGATCGAGGCCGGCGATCTGCACTGGTTGCTGCCGGCGGGGCACGTTGCCTGGATACCACCCTTGCTGCCTCACGCCCTGGTAGGGGCAGAGGCATTCGATGGCTGGAGCCTGTACTTCAACGCCGAAGCCTGTCTGGAGCTGCCCGCCGTGCCGCGTATTTTCCAGCCGAACGTGCTGTTGCAGGCCGCGATGATGCGCGCACTGAGTTGGCCACATCAGGCGCTGGACGCTGCGCAGGCACGCCTGGGCGGCGTGATCGCCGATGAGATCGCCGCCAGCACGCCTTTGCCGCTTGCCTTGCCACAACCGCAGGATCGACGGTTGCGGCGGATCGCGGCGGCGCTGGCACGGTCGCCGGACGACCTTCGCAGCGTCGAAGCGTGGGCAGCCGCCAGCGGCCTGTCCAGCCGCAGCCTCGCCCGCCGGTGGCAGGCCGAAACAGGCATGACCCTGGGCCATTGGCGGCAACGCCTGCGCGTGTTGCTGTCGCTGCCACGCCTGCTGGCCGGCGAGCCGGTGATCAGCGTTGCGCTGTCGATGGGCTACGACACCCCGAGCGCGTTCATCACCGTGTTCAAGCGCGAGATGGGGGTGACGCCTGCGCGGTATTCCAGCGGCTGACGCATTCGACGCTCCCGCTGTCTACCCTCGCGACCTAAGCTATTTTCTAGAATCAGGAGGAGAACAGATGAAGTACGACGACACCAGCTGGCATTCCGGGGGTGACTTCCCTTCGGATCTTCCGGCTGAGGCCGGCGCCACTCACATCGGCATGTACCTGGCATGGCTGCTGCTACAGGGCATGGCAAGCGAAGAGCTCGCCGAGGACGCAGAAGAAGACCTGCAGGCGCTGCGGGAACGTAGAACGACGCCGGGCCTGTTCCTGCTTCAATGCAGCGACGGCAAATTCGTCGATGACCTGGTCAGTGATGAAGCCAACACGTTCACTGCTTCGTACTACGACCTCGAGAATGGCCAGTATCTCGAGGACTATGAGGAACAGTTGGGGGCCGAGGTCCTTTCGCTGTACCACGTCGCCGATACCTGGGAAAACTTCGACCGACTGGCACCGGTGATCGCCCAGCGCTTCGCCGCTTGGCAGGCAACACAATCCTGAAAACAACGAGGCCCGGAATGACCGGGCCTCGTTTCATATCCGCCGGGCATGGCCCGGCGCTACCCGTGGGGGTCAACCAGAGATCGCCAGGCGTTCGTTGTGGTAACGACGCACCGCCGCGAACCACAGAACGGCGGCCAGGCCGAGGCTGGCGCCGAGGTAGATCGCCCAGACCGCCGGGGTGATGATCTCGTGGCGGATCACTTTCAGCAGCATCTGGTTCTGCGACAGGAACGGCACGGCGTACTGCCACAGCTCGCTCTTCAGCGGATAGGCCACCAGTGCGTAGCCGGGCAGCATCGGCAGCAGCATCAGCCAGGTCATGTGGCTCTGCGCTTCCTTCATGCTCTTGGCCGCGGCCGACAGGAAGGTCAGCAGCGAGGTGCCGATCAGCAGCATCGGCAACATCACCAGCAGCATCTGCAGCATCGAGCCGACGTTCATGTTGAACTGGCGGCCGATATTGCCGGGTGCGATCTGCGCGCTCACCTTGAACGCAACCAGGGTCAGCAGCAGCGACACGAAACCGACCACGCAGGCGGCGGCGATCTTGCCACTGACGATCGCGCTGCGCGAGCCCGGCGTGGCCAGCAGGGGTTCCAGCGACTGCCGCTCGCGCTCGCCGGCGGTGGCGTCCATTACCAGGTAGGCGCCACCGATGAACGATGTCAGCGTCAGCAATACCGGCAGCAGCATCGACAGGATCATGCCGCGCTTGGCCTCGGCACTGGCCAGGTCCTGGCGCGCCACGTCCAGCGGGCGTGCCACCTGTGCGTCGATGCCACGCGCCATCAGGCGCAGTGCACCGACCTGGCCGTTGTAGGTGGCCAGCGCCGCCTCCAGGCGCGCACTGGGTACTTCAGCCGCGCGACGCGTGCTGTCCTTGATCACCTCCACCAGCGCCGGCTTGCCCTCGGCCCAGTCCTTGCCGAAATCATCGCTGATGCGCAGCGCCACATCGATGTCCTGGGTGCGGATGGCCTCGGCCAGGTCCTTCGGTGCCGGTGCGGCATTAAGGCCCTGTGCGGCGAGGAAGCGCACCAGGTTCGGCGCGTTCCCGGCGCCGATGGTCGGGATCTGCAACGGCTCTTCGATCTGGGTACGCACCCGGCTCTCGGCCAGCTTGCCCATGCCCAGCAGCAGCACCGGGTACAACAGCGGCCCGAACAGCAGGGTCAGCAGCAGCGTGCGGCGGTCACGCGACAGGTCGCGCAGTTCCTTGCGCATCACCGTCATCAGGGTCGACATCATGCTCATGCGTGCAGGCCCTCTTCGCTGCCGATCAGTTTCACGAACGCATCTTCCAGGTTGGCTTCGCCGGCCTGCGCACGCAGCTCGTCGGCGCTGCCGGCAGCCATCACCGTGCCCTTGGCAATGATCACGATGTGGTCACACAACGCGCCCACCTCCTGCATGATGTGGCTGGACAGGATCACGCAGCGCCCCTCTTCGCGCAGGCCGAGCAGGAAGCGGCGCAGCGCGCGCGTGGTCATCACGTCCAGGCCATTGGTCGGTTCATCGAGGATGACGTTGCGGGGGTCGTGCACCAGCGCGCGGGCAATCGCGGTCTTGGTGCGCTGGCCCTGCGAGAAGCCATCGGTCTGCCGGTCGAGGATGTCCCCCATGTCCAGCGCGTGCGACAGCACCTCGATGCGTTCGCGGATGCGCTCGGCCGACAGGCCATGCAGTTCGCCGAAGTAGGCGATGTTCTCGCGCGCGGTCAGGCGCTTGTAGACGCCACGCGCATCGGGCAGCACGCCCAGGTGGCGGCGCACCTCCACCGGATTGAGGGCGGCATCGATGCCATCGACAGTGATGCTGCCCTGGTCGGGCGTCATCAGTGTGTACAGCATGCGCATGGTGGTGGTCTTGCCGGCACCATTGGGGCCGAGCAGGCCGGTGATCTGCCCATCCCCGGCGCGGAAGCCGACGTTGGCGACCGCCTGGATGCGGCCCGTGCGGGTATCGAAGGCCTTGTGCAGGTTGTCGGCGACGATCATGGTTCCCATCCGTTGAACGAGGTGAACGCCGGCACGTAGCTCAGCGTGTCCAGGCAGCCGGCATCCAGCGCCTTGGCATCGGTCTTGTCGATGAACTGTCCGAGCAGCCGCGGCATGCAGCCGGCGGTCAACGTGCCATGGCCCTGGCCACGGGCGACCAGCGCACGGCCGTTGGGCAGGCCCTTGAGCACCTGTGCGGCGTAGCGCGGCGGCGTCACCGGGTCCAGCTCACCGGACAGCAGCAGTGCCGGCACGTCGCTGCGCAGCGGCACGGCATCGGTTGCTGGCGCCGGACGGTGCGGCCACACCGGGCAGGCCACGAAGAACGCGCTGGCGACCTCGTTGCCGAACAGGCGTTCGGGATCTTCGGCCGGCGCGTGGTAGCGCGGCGCATCCTCGCTGCAGATCACCGACCATTGCATGCCGCGGTTGATCTGGAAATCCATGCTGCGGTTCGCGCCGCGCGCCAGCGATGCCAACGGGGCATAGCGCCCCTGTGCGGCTTCATCCAGCACCAGTGGCAGCAGCGAGGAATACTGCGGCACGTAGGAGAAGGCGAAGGCAAGGCCGACCACGCTGTCCGGCGTCAGGACATCCTGCCGGGGTGCGTTGGTACCCGGGTCGCGATACTCGACCGAGACCGGTGCACGGCGCAGGGAGTCGACCACGCTGCGCAGCTGCGCGCGGGTATCGGTCGGGAAACGCTTGCTGCACGCGGCATCCTTGCGGCACTGCGCCGACTGCAGGGCGATCGCATCCTCGAAGGTGGTTGCGAAGTCGCCACCGACCACCAGCTCGTTCGGTACCACGCCATCGATGACGATGCTGCGGGTGTGCTGCGGGTAGGCCCCGGCATAGCGCTGGGCCACGCGGGTACCGTAGGAGCCGCCAACCAGGTTGAGCTGGTCCACACCGAGCGCCGCACGCACCGCATCCAGATCGGCGATCGCCTCGGTGGTGGTGTAGAAGCGCGCATCGGCACGCCCCTGCAGCGATGCGGCGCAGCGCTGGGCGTAGTCGCGCAACGCTGCCTCGGAAGGCGCGGCATCCTCGTCCACCTGCAGCGGCTTGCCGTCCGCGCCCAGGCAGCTGAGCGGGTTGGAGCCGCCGGTGCCGCGCTGGTCGATCAGGAACACGTCGCGCTGTTTGCGCACCTGGCGCAGTGCAGTGTCGACGATGACCGCCACCTCGCTGGCCGCCTGGCCGGGGCCGCCGGCCAGGAAGAACACCGGGTCCGGCTGGCTGGCGCCGCTGCTGCCCGATTCCAGCCAGGCGATACGCAGGCCGATCCGGCGACCGCCGGGCTGGGCCCGGTCCTCCGGCACCTGCAGGGTGGCGCACTGCGCCTCCACGTTGGCGCTGGCGCCTTCGGTAGACAGCGTGCAGGGCTGGAAGTCGATTGTGCCGAAGCGGCGGCTGGGTGCATCGCTGGCGCTTCCGGCGTCGGCCGGCGGCGGCTGGCTGCACCCGGCAAGCATCAGGCTGGCCAGCATCCCGGCCAGCGCGAGGTGGTGTCTTTGCATCGTGCTCGTTTCCCCTGGAGGACGTTCCTGTCGACCACGACGGGCTGCCGCGGAAGATGTGACCCAACTTACACGGGCAGCGCGCCGACGGCGATGGGCAATGACGAATCCGCCGCCAACGGCGCGCAGACCAGGCAGTCCCGCCCCTCGGCCTCGGCCGGCACAGGGCGGCATCGGCGGCGGACCGCAGCGCCCCATGGGCCAGTGCCCCGGCCCGACGGCGATGCGGGGTCTGAAAACGGCGAGCACGGCCGCCGGCGCGCGCGCAGAATCCGCCGCAGACCCAGGAGACGCCCATGCACACGTGGTACCTCGGTGGCATCGACCATCGCCCCTTCCTGCACCTGTTCGAGATGAGCGACAGCGCGCTCGCCGCGCTCGGCATCCAGCGTCGCTGGGCCGGCGCCAACGGCGGACATCCCTGCCGGATCAGCCTGAGCGATCCCGCGCCTGGCAGCGAGCTGCTCCTGCTGTCCCACGTCCACCTGCCGCTGCAGTCGCCGTACCGCGCCGCCGGCCCGATCTTCGTGCAGCGCGGCGTGACCCGTTGCGTCCTGACGCCGGGCGAGGTGCCCCCCGTATGTGCAGCGCCGGATGATTTCGATGCGTGCCTATGACCACGCCGCGCTGATGTGCGGTGCCCAGGTCTGTGCGGGCACCGAGGTGGCCGACCATCTGGATGCACTGTTTGCCGACCCGTCGGTGGCGTTCGTCCAGCTGCACAACGCGGCGCATGGCTGTTTCTCATGCCAGGCAGATCGGGTGGGTACCGGGACCGCGTAGCGTGATCTCCATGACGTGATCGATGCCACGCCGATCACGTGACATACAGCGCATCCGTTCAGCCCTGCGTGAAGCCTGCGGGAAGGGCTTCACATGCGCAGTCACGGATCGGCACTTCGATGGTTCCGTCGCCTGCATCGCGACTCGATACTCGCCGTGGTGCCGCCGGAAGTCCGCCGCGCAGCGCAGCGCCTGCGGTCACCGTTCCCTTTCGACGACCACAAGGATGCGCCATGTCATTCCGATCCACACCGCTGTTGCTGGCCACCTCGTTCGTGGCTGCGGGCCTGTGCCTGGCCGGCAACGCGTTCGCCCACGGCACCATGACCACGCCTGTCAGCCGCGTCTACGCCTGTTTCCAGGGCAACCCCGAGAACCCGACCAACCCGGCCTGTGCCGCCGCCAAGGCCATCGGCGGTTCGCAGGCGTTCTACGACTGGAACGGCATCAACCAGGCCAACGCCAATGGCAACCACCATGCCGTGGTACCCGACGGCAAGCTGTGCAGCGGCAACAACCCGACCTTCCGCGGGCTGGATGTGAACCGCAGTGACTGGCAGACCACGCCGATCCAGCCCGATGCCAATGGCAGGTTCACCTTCGTGTTCAAGGCGACCGCACCGCACGCCACCCGTGACTGGCGCTTCTTCGTCACCCGCGAAGGCTGGCAGCCGGGCAGCCCGCTGCGCTGGGCCGACCTGCAGGAGTTCTGCACCCTGGGCAATACACCGCTGTCGGCCGATGGCACCTACAAGCTGCAATGCACATTGCCGCAGCGCAGCGGCCAGCATGTGATCTACAACACCTGGCAGCGCTCGGATTCGACCGAGGCGTTCTATACCTGCATGGATGTGCGCTTCCAGGGCGGCGGCGGAACGGCACCGGCAGCACAGTGGCAGGATGCCGGCCCGGTCACCGCGCGCGGCGAGCTGCCGGTCGGCACCACGTTGGCGCTGCGCGTGTTCAATGCCAACGGCAATGATGTCGAACGCGTGGAAGCCACGCTGGCCGGCGGCCAGACTGCCGCCGCACAGTGGCCTCTGGTGCTGGCACGCAAGGTCAATGCCAGTGCGCAGCACGCACGCGTGGGCGTGCTCAGCAACGGCGTGATCACGCCGGCGGCCTCGGCCACCGACAACCGGGTGTACCTGAAGGACGGCAACCGCTTCCAGCTCGACACCCGGGTGCCGGACGCGGGCACGCCGTCGCCGGGCGGTGATTTCGACCACGTGTACCCCGCAGGCATTGGCGGCTACGTCCCCGGCCAGACCGTGGTAAAGGGCACCGACGGCAAGCTGTACGCCTGCCGCCCATTCCCGGAAGGGGCGTGGTGCAACGTCAATGCCGAGGCATATCGCCCCGGTATGGGCAGTGCATGGCGCGATGCTTGGGTGCCGTACTGACCCGTTGTAGAAGGCGGTGCGCGTCGCGCCGCCTTCTGCCTGAGCCGCAGTGCTTTGAGCAGCGTGCTGCAGATCAGGCACGACAGCCACTGAAATCAAACTTGTCCGATATTGCCGGCCTGTCTGCATGTGAAGACTTCATGGGGTTTCCCATACCTCGCAAAGGAGTCTCTGCATGCACCTGTTCCATCGGGCAGTCCTCGCACTGTCCGTCGTTGCCGGCCTGGCCCTGTCCGGCAGCGCCTTCGCCCACGGCACCATGACCAAGCCGCTCAGCCGCGTGAAGCAGTGCCACGAGGGCAATCCGGAAAACCCGACCAACCCGGCCTGCGCCGCCGCCAAGGCCATCGGTGGTTCGCAGCCGTTCTACGACTGGAGCGCGATTGCCCACGGCAATGCCAATGGCAACCATCGCGAACTGGTGCGCGATGGCGAACTGTGCAGTGCCAGCATTCCCAAGTACCGCGGGCTCGACCTGAACCGCACGGACTGGCCGACCACGCCGATCCGCGCCGACGCCCGTGGCCGTTACACCTTCGAGTTCCGCGCGCCGGCGCCGCACGCCACCCGCGAATGGAAGTTCTACGTCACCCGCGATGGCTGGCAGCCGGGCAGCCCGCTGCGTTGGGCCGACCTGCAGGAATTCTGCACGCTGGGCAACACGCCGCTGTCCGAAGGCGGTGTCTACAAGCTGGACTGCCCGCTGCCCAAGCGCAGTGGCCAGCACATCATCTACAACACCTGGCAGCGCTCGGATTCGCAGGAGGCGTTCTATACCTGCATGGACGTGCGCTTCGAAGGCGGCGATGGCGTGGTTCCGCCGCCGCAGTGGCAGGATGCCGGCGCTGTGACCGCCAACGGTGCACTGGACGTGGACAGCACCGTGACCCTGCGTGTGTTCAATGCCAACGGCAATGACCTGGAGCGCGTGGAGACCACGCTGGCGGCCGGCCAGACCGCTCCCGCACAGTGGCCGTTGGCGCTGGCCCGCAAGGTCAATGCCAGTGCGCAGCACGCCCGCGTCGGTGTGATGAAGAACGGCGTGATCACGCCGGTCGCATCGGCCACCGAAAACCGCGTGTACCTGAAGCCGGGCAATCGCTTCCAGCTGGAAACCCAGGTGCCGGGCCCGGTTGATCCGGTCGACCCGCCGGGTGGCGATTTCGACTTCGTGTATCCGGCCGGCCTCGGCAGCTACACGCCGGGCGAGACCGTGGTGAAGGGCACCGACGGCAAGCTGTACGCCTGCCGCCCGTTCCCGGAAGGCGCGTGGTGCAACATCAATGCCGATGCCTATCGCCCGGGCACCGGCTATGCCTGGCGTGATGCCTGGGTCGCGTACTGAGGCAGGCACCGGGGGCGGCAGGGTGCCGCCTCCGGTTCGCGGGGTTGCCGGCCAGCGGCCGGCACGCCCCGCCTACTTGCTGCTGAGAGCTCAAATAACAACGGAAAAATTATTTAAAGCATATAAATCAATTACTTATGCTTGAAATAAGACTTTCGACTTATGTGAGCCTTGTCAATTGATCCTCGAGACTCGCACTGCCTTTAGAGCCTTGCAGATCAGATCAGACACCTCAGCTGGAGAGACACCCAGCGCAGATGCCATTTGGCAGAATTCGAGAACGTCTAGACGACGTGATCCAGACTCTATTGAAGAAATGCGCTGTTGGGGCCACCCCAGATGGGCAGCAAGCTGAGTCTGACTGATGCCCAAGATCTCCCGATGCTCCCGAAGCTTTCCGACCAAACGGAGGTACGGGTTCTGATAGATCGTCTTCGTAGCCATCCGGTCCGCCTCAAGGAGCGGATGGAAATCTATGACCGGGGCACGGCATACATGAAAATCATGTAGACGACATCGTGCCGCCTTGGTAGCATCCGGACTGGTTAATTTGCCGGGGATCGAGTGATCTATGGCCGTAGCCAACAGACCCTCCTTCCTTCGTGGCCCGAGCTCGACTCACTTGTCGTATCGCTTGGTCCTTTCTACACCTGCGCCTGGTGTGCGCTTGAACGCTCCACTTCCGTTAGCGCGCCCGTTTCCTCAGACCCTGCTGTCGCCCAGCAACTCCTGCAATTCCTAAAAAGCGCAGGTGTTGTGACCGGTTCCAGTTCAGGCAACGGAGCCGTTAAGCGCTCTCTCTACGAACCGGTCAGTTGGTCCTACGTCGATGACCTGATTCTTCCTGATGACCTTGATGCAGCGCTCAAGGGGATGCTTGATGCTTGGCGCCCGACGCTTGATAAACACGCAAGACTTTGGATCTGGCGCCAGCTAGCGGATCGAGAGGCAAGCGCCTATCTCACATCATTGCTGCGCCGTCACCGTATCGGAGTGCACCGCGTAGATGAAATCCTGAGAAGTCAGGATGAGGAGTGGACTCGTCTGAGCCTGGGGCGGAAACGATACGTGCTCTGGTCATCTGTAAGGGGAGCAGCGAGCCAGTTCCTTAGTAGCGGTGGCAACGAGGACGCCGCACTAGAAGTGCTTTCCCGAGAGATGCGAAGGAGGACGCGCTGGCTGGTAGTAAAGGCGGCCGCGGGTGAACTTCGAAGAACCGACTATTGCTTCCTTCCTGACACAGGTTGGCGACGACCACTGATGATCGATGTAGCGCTGGAAAGCATACTGAAGATAGGCGATGACTACTGGCTTGCAGCTCCATCCTTGGGCGAAATCTAGTCAAAACAGAGGCCCTCGATTACCCACTTCCCTGGCTCAGCTGAACCAAGAATCACGAGACTTGATAGATGCGTCCAATCATTCTTGCACTGGACCTTGAGGGAACACTTATCTCCAATGCCGTCAGTCAAATACCCCGACCCGGCCTGATGGAGTTCCTAAACTATGCCAGCAGCACCTTCAATCGGATCGTCATGTTCACCTCTGTACCCCAAAAGGTTGTTGCAGAGATTACATCCCTCTTGGTGCTGGAGGGACGCGCTCCCGAATGGTCTCAACATCTCCCATACATCGAATGGGACGGTCCGACGAAGGACCTTCGATTCGTTTCGGCAGAACTTGGCGAGGCACTGTTGCTGGATGATCACGGGGCCTACGTGCATCCCGGCCAACACTTCCTCTGGATTGAAGCCCCTCTCTTCGCTGCACCATATTCTGATGGAGACGAGGGGCTGCAGCTGGTGATCCAGCGTCTTGAGGAGCGCCTCAATCCAGGCAGCACAAAGCCCAAGGCGCGGCCTTAGTGGATGGAGTGTGCCGTGGATGCAATCTTCGGACGCCGCAGTGAGACACCGCCAGCCCCCAATACTCGAGGATTCTGTGCACAGAACTAGCTTGTCTCATCCGTTGCAGATTGCGGGACTTTCCGTCGGTGCCAACGGAGGAACCATAGGCGTTACCTTTGCCCCCGGTAAGCATCAGAAAGTTGCAATGACGGGCTCGTGGTGTAGAGATCTCGAGCTCGATCTAGCGTCCGTCTCAGCTTGGGGATGTCGCCATCTGCTTTCCTTGATTGAACCGTGGGAGTTCGACGATCTCGGGATAGGGTCGCTACCCGAACGCGCGCGCGCTCATGGCCTGCACTGGCATGGTCTTCCGATTCGTGATGGAGAAGCGCCGGATCCTCAGTTCTTGGACGAGTGGACACGACTAGGCCCCGTCCTCACTGACGATTTGCTCCGCGGTGACAAAGTAGTCGTTCATTGCAAAGGAGGGCTTGGCAGAGCGGGCACCGTGGCTTCGATGCTACTGCTCGAGAGCAGATCATGCCTAAGCGCTGAAGAAGCTATGGCCAGAGTTCGGAGTGCTCGTCCCGGAGCCGTGGAAACGGCGGAGCAAGAGCGCTTCCTTCTTCACTGGGCTTCTCGGATGCTCTAGAACCGTGTGCGCTGAAGCATCCGTTCTGAACTCTTGACACGGCACTAATCACGTCCAGACCTGTGAACCTCCCAGTGCCGGATCAGCTTCGCCCCGGTGCTCATCGGTGAATCTGAGAACCCGCGGGGAGGTCAGCAATCAGAGGTTTGAGGGGATCTCCCCACGGCAGGCGTATAAGTAGGGAAGGATGAGGAGATCTCCACATGAATGATCTAGACGATTGGCTGTCCAGAGCCTCGGCAGCTACAAGGCCAGACGGCCATGATCGGGCCACCGATAGCCTGGTCCGACGCCTGTCCCAGGAAGCTTCCCCTTCGCAATGGGCCGGTAAGCGAGAGTTCCGCCGGGCACTCGCATGCGCGGCGCTCGCGGCGGTGCTTACCTGCGGAGGAGTAGGCTCCGCCTTCTTTGTCACCCAGGCACCCTCGCGCCCGACATGGGTCGCGGCCCCAGCTTCCATGTCCCCATACGCTCTACTGGTGGAACGCTGATGGCAATCGGACCCCTCATGAGGCTGCCGCTGGCAACAATCGCTGGCGCCATCATTGGCGTAGTGTGCGCGCTGGCTATCGGCTGGATCTGGCACTCGCTCAATCCTGGGCACAGCGATCTCCATGAACGCCTTCACGCCGTGGTGCCTCTGGACGACTCGGAGAAGCAGATCCTCCAGGCCAAGGAACAGCTGTTCGCAACAAGGCGAGGTGAGATCGAAGCGCGCCTGCGGATTGCCAACCGCCAGCTGGCGGACGCCATCGCGGCTGACCCCAAATGGAACCCCCAGGTGGAACGTGCAAGTCGTGAGGTGGAGCGGGCTGCGGGCGATCTCCAGCGCATCACGCTCGAGCATGTGTTCGAGATGCGCGAGGGCTTGAAACCCGAGCACCGGCCGGCCTACGACAAGGCACTCCTTGAAGCACTTCGCACCGACTCTCCCTGAGCCCCACAAACGTTGTGACCATCGAGGACGACAACAACTGGGCAGTTGAAGCTGCGGCGGGTGATGCTGAGGCCTTCGCTCGCCTGGTCCGCCGTCACTCGCCAGCAATCAAGCAGATGGTTCGAGGCATGGGTCTGCCCGAAACCGACGTCGATGATGTCGTGCAGGAGACATTCGTTGCCGCTTGGCGAGGCCTGTCAGAGTACGATCCGACGCGCTCGGTACTTCCTTGGCTGATGCGTATTGGAATCAACAAGGTTCGTGATACGCAACGGTTTCGACGCGTCCGCCACTTCCTGTTTCGGGCCAAGCCTTTGGATGATGAGGAAGGACGCGCCCTGCATTCCGAGCAGGCCGGGCCAGAGCAGGTTGCCGGTTCTCAGCTTGAGCTCGCAGAAGTAAGAAGGGTTCTCAACACGATCGACCCGAGCCTGCGTGAAGCTCTGGTTCTGACTGCCTTCGTCGGCCTTTCCCAGGTTGAAGCAGCTTCCGCCCTGGGTATCAGTCTCAAAACGATAGAGGGTCGCGTCCTGAGAGCGCGGGCCAAACTGACAGATGCACTGAGCCGCGGGAAATAAATTTTCGCCGGATTCGAGGGGAAGGCCGCGCAGGCCGCGTAGTGCAGAAAGACGGCCGAGATTGCGGCCCCACTGCACCGGATCCTCATGAAACCATCATTGCTTGCCCTGACGGTGATGCTGGCCCTGACCAGTATCTCTGCGGCCTATGCCTCGGACGCCCCGAACTTCAGCGCGTTGCTCGAGCAGAGCAGGGCCCAATCCCCCTTCCTTCAGGAAAAGGGGTTCGACACAGCTGCCGCTGCGGGCGAAGCCCGCCAAGCGCGAGCGCTACGTAACCCCACCATTGATGCCCTCGCAGAGAATCTCAACGCTCCCCCCAGCAATGGCGCGAGCCAGCGGCAGACGACCTACACCATCAGCCAGCCACTCGAGATCTTTGGCCAACGTGGGGCTCGAATCCAGGCGGGAGAGAAAGGGCTGCAGGCGGCCGAAGCTCGCCAGCACCAGGCGCAAGTCGAATTCGCCGCAGCCTTGGCTGTTGCCTACGCGTCTTCCGAAGCTGGGCTGATACGGCGCGACATTGCTGCCGAAGATGTTGATCGCGCCAGAGGCGACCTGAAGGCAGCTCAGGCGCTGGTTGACGCAGGAAAGGAGGCCAGCCTGCGCGTAGCACAAGCCCAGGCAGGCTTGAGCTCAGCAGAAGCGATTGCCGCCTCAAGAGAGGCAGAGGCGGCTGCAGCTCTCGAGCAACTGTCAGTACTGGCGGGAAGAGCGGAACCCTACTCAGGCACGTCCGAGTCACTCCTGGTGCGCGAGTGGGTTGCGCCCGCAATTGCGAACGTCGATTCGGCATCTGTCCTGTCTGCGAAGGCAGACGTCGACGCGAGCGATGCGGTTCTGCGCACTGAACGCTTCAAGCGGGCACCGGACCTGAACCTCACCGCAGGCCGTCGCAACTTCGCCGCCGGTGGGGACGCATTGGTCGTCGGCGTGTCTCTGAGCATCCCATTGTTTGACCGGAACAGTGGCGGGATCAGCGCGGCTCGAGCACGGAGCGACGCCGCCCGTGCTCGATTGGATGCCGCACGCCTCCAGAGCCAGGCGGACCGTGCGACTGCGCTTGCGCGTGTTGACGCCGCCAAGCGAGGACTGATCGCTGCCTCCAAGGGAGAGGAAGCAGCCACGGAAGCCTACCGAATGGCGCGCTTGGGATACGAGGCCGGTAGAACCCCACTGGTTGAGCTGCTGCTTAGCCGTCGCACGCTGACGGACGCGAGGCTGAGCGTGGTGGATGCACGACTCGCACGCGTTGCCGCCTACGCATCGCTCGCCGTGGCCAGCGGTCAGATTGCCTTTGGAGACATGTAGATGAAGAGAAGTATTCCGGCTGTTAACACCCTGACGATGATCGGCGTGGCTACCTTGGCGCTTGGCGCAGGATTTGGCATTGCACGCTTATCCGCCCCTTCAGAGACGGTGGTCGACCCCGCGAAAGACGAAGCCAGCGCCAGTGCGCCGGCGGAGGCGGCTCAGGAAGTCGCGATTCCCAAGGAGTATGTTGCCGCTGCGGGGATCTCGGTGGAGCCCGTCACTTCCGCTCAGGTAGCGGCGAACATCACCGCATCGGGTTCGGTCGTGGCAATCCCCGGTGGTGAGGCCGTCGCGGTGGCACGTGCGGCCGGTAACGTCACCGATGTCATCCGGCAGGTGGGCGACAAGGTGAAGAAGGGCGAAGTGCTGGCACGCGTAGCCAGCCCTGATGGGGCCCGTATTGCGGCTGACCTTCGTGTGGCCAGCGCCAGCCTCTCCCTCGCCGAAAAGAACGTCAAGCGCGATGAGTCGTTGCTCGCACAGGGCGTGTTGGCACGACAAGAGGCCGAGGCGAGTCGCGCCGCTTATCTCACAGCGCAAGCAGAAGCACAACGCGCTGCCCTGGTGGCACGCACCGCCAATGTGGATGGAGGAGGTAGCGTCAACGTCATCAGCCCTATCGATGGAACCATCAGCAGCTCGCAAGTGACTCTGGGCGCTTTCGTCGAGCCGCAGGCCTCCCTCTATAGGGTCACAGGTTCCAATGGCGTGGAGATTCAGGCCTCCGTTCGTGCGGGTGACACCGGTCGGATCAAGGCCGGCGACAGCGCGTCCATTACCCGCTCCGACGGAAGCGTCACCTCAGGCAAGGTCCGTTCAGTTGCTGCCGCCGTAGGTGGGCTGACAAGGGCTGCCACAGTCGTAATCACCCCGAGCGCAGAGGCGAACGGATTGGTTGTGGGTGACGGTGTGCAGGTCCGGCTGGTCACCGCTTCCGGATCGGGTGAGGGGCTGTCTGTCTCGGAAGAGGCGGTCCAGAACATCGACGGAAAAGACGTCCTCTTCGTCAGAACCAGTAAGGGGTTCACTGCACAGCCGGTCTTCATTGGCCTCCGTAGCGGTGGTATGGCGCAGATCCTTTCTGGCGTCACTGCGGGAACCCCGGTTGCTACCCGTAATGCGTTTCTGGTGAAGGCCGAGATGAAAAAGTCGGGCGGAGACGAGTAATGATCGAGCAAGTACTTACGGGTGCCGTACGGCACCGCTGGCTGGTTCTGTTCATCACACTGGTGATTGCGGTGATCGGCGGGTGGCAACTGAACCTGCTACCGATCGACGTGACTCCGGATATCACGAACAAGCAGGTCCAGATCAACACCGTCATCCCGACGCTGAGTCCAGTGGAGGTCGAGAAGCGCGTTACCTACCCGATCGAGACCGCAATGGCAGGACTTCGGGGCGTCGCGAACACCCGGTCGTTCTCGCGCAACGGCTTCAGCCAGGTCACGGTGATCTTCGATGAGAGCGCAGACCTCTACTTCATGCGCCAACAGGTCACCGAGCGACTGACTCAGGCTCGGCCCCAGTTGCCGGAGGGTGCCGAACCGCTGATGGGCCCGGTTTCGACCGGGTTGGGCGAAGTATTCCACTACAGCGTTGAATTCACCCACCCAGATGGCAAAGATGCCCCGCGAAATGATGGTAAGCCTGGCTGGCAAAGCGACGGTTCGTTCCTGACTGATCAGGGGGAACGGCTGACGGACAACATGGCACGTCTGGCCTACTTGCGCACAGTCCAGGACTGGATTGTGCGGCCTCAGCTGCGCACGACGCCGGGCGTAGCAGACGTCGACAGCCTCGGCGGCTACGTCAAGGAGTATGTCGTTGAGCCCAATGCGAGCAAGCTCGCAGAGTACGGGTTCTCCTATACCGACCTAGCCGACGCGTTGCAGGATGCCAACCTGTCGGTCGGAGCAGACTACATCCAGAGGTCGGGCGAGTCCTATCTGGTGCGCGCAGACGCCCGCATCCGCTCCGTGGACGAGATTGCCCGTGCCGTTGTGGGCAATCGCAACGGAGTTCCCGTAACAGTGGGAGACGTCGCACGTGTGGTCGTTGACGGTGAGCTCCGCCGCGGTGCCGCCAGCCGCAATGGCTACGAGACCGTCGTTGGCAGCGCACTCATGCTGGTTGGCGCCAACAGCCGAACTGTGGCGGCCGCAGTGGGTGACAAGCTGCAGGAGATCGGCAAGACCATGCCGCCGGGCGTGAGGATTGTTCCCACGCTGGACCGATCCCAGCTGGTTGTCGCAACGATCAAGACCGTCGCCAAGAACCTGGCCGAAGGCGCTCTTCTAGTCGTGGTCATCCTATTTGCATTGCTCGGAAACTGGCGAGCTGCTGTCATTGCTGCATTGGTGATTCCGTTGTCCCTGCTGATCACCGCGATCGGCATGAACAAGCTCGGGATCTCTGGCAACCTGATGAGTCTGGGTGCGCTCGACTTTGGCCTGATCATCGACGGCGCGGTCATCATCGTCGAGAACGCGCTGCGCCGTTTGGCAGAGCGACAGCATGCACTTGGGCGCCCACTCAATCTATCGGAGCGGCTGCATGAAACGATCGCCTCGTCCAAGGAGATGGTCCGCCCGACCGTGTATGGGCAGGCGGTCATCTTCCTGGTCTTCGTGCCATGCCTGACCTTCCAGGGCGTCGAGGGAAAGATGTTCTCCCCGATGGTAATTACCCTGATGCTGGCGCTGGCCTCTGCATTCGTGCTCTCCCTCACTTTCGTTCCGGCGATGGTGGCGGTCATGCTCAAGGGCCACATTTCCGAGAAAGAAGTACGGGTAGTCGCTGCCACCAAGAGCCGCTATCAGCCGATGCTTCGCAGCGCAATCCGCCAACCCATGCCCTACCTGGCCGGTGGTCTTGGCGTCCTGGTGGCCGGCGTTGTGGCCTTTGGCTTTGTGGGTCGGGAGTTCATGCCCACATTGGATGAGCAGAATCTCAACCTGTCCTCCGTTCGCATCCCGTCCACATCGATCGAGCAGTCCGTCGCCATCGACCTTCCTCTTGAGAAGGCACTGATGACGTTGCCGGAGGTACAGACGGTGTACTCCAAGGCCGGTACCGCAAGCCTGGCCGCAGATCCCATGCCGCCCAACGCGTCCGACAACTACGTGATCCTCAAGCCCAAGGACCAATGGCCGGATGGAGTGAAGACCAAAGAGCAGGTGATCGAGAGGATTCGAGAGAAGACAGCCTTTCTTGTTGGTAACAACTATGACGCCACCCAGCCCATCGAGATGCGCTTCAATGAGCTGATCGGCGGCGTTCGTAGCGACGTTGCAGTCAAGATCTATGGCGAAGACCTGACGGCGCTTGCCGGCAGCGCTGACAAGATTGCGAGCGTCCTCAAGAAGATTCCGGGCGCATCGGATGTCCGTGTGGCGCAAACGGGAGGCTTCCCGACCTTTGACATGGCATTCGACCGGGCCGCGATCGCCCGTTACGGACTGACCGTCAAGGAAGTGGCCGACACAGTGTCTGCTGCGCTGGCAGGTCGCATGGCGGGCCAGATCTTCGAAGGTGATCGGCGCTTCGACGTAGTGGTTCGTCTGCCCCGTGTGGACCGCAGCGATCTCGATGTACTGGGAGCCGTTCCGGTCATGCTGCCGCCAGGCAGTCAGGAAGGCCGTCAGTCTGTTCCGCTTCGTGAATTGGTCAGCTTCCGCTTCACGCAGGGTCTGAACGAAGTCAGCCGCGACAATGGCAAACGTCGAATCTATGTGGAAGCGAATGTGGTCGGGCGTGACCTGGGTAGCTTCGTTGACGACGCCAAGGCGGCTATTGGCCAGCAGGTGCAGTTGCCCACCGGTTCCTGGATCGAATGGGGCGGGCAGTTCCAAAATCTGCAGGCAGCAACGAAGCGACTGGCGATCATTGTGCCTCTCTGCTTCATCCTCATTGCGGCCGTCCTCTACATGGCGATTGGCAACGGTTTGCTGACAGGTACGGTACTGACTGCAGTGCCACTTGCTCTGGCCGGTGGATTCTTCGCATTGGCGTTGAGAGGAATCCCCTTCTCGATCTCAGCCGCTGTGGGCTTCATCGCGGTATCTGGTGTCGCGGTGCTCAACGGCCTGGTTCTGATCTCCGCGATCAAGAAACGCCTGCACGAGGGGCTTCCGCCAGATGAGGCGGTCGAACTGGGTGCAATGGAGCGCGTCAGACCGGTTCTTATGACCGCGCTGGTTGCCTCCCTGGGCTTCGTCCCGATGGCGATTGCAACGGGTACGGGCGCCGAAGTGCAGAAGCCACTGGCTACAGTGGTTATCGGGGGTCTTGCCACGGCAACCGTACTGACGCTGTTCGTGCTGCCTGCGCTGTGCGGGCTGGTACTCCGAAGAACTGCGCGCAGGAAGGCCGCGGGCATTGAAGACCCCCTGCCGGTACCCGAAGTCGATTGAGCACAAGCCCCTTCCACGGCTTCACGTCCTGCCCTACGGATCGGATTACGATCCGCAGGGCAGCGGCGCTTTCCACTGTTCCATCTAGAGGTGAGCCATGATCGAGGTCCTACGCTTTCCAACATTCAGGAACCTGTTCGCTGCGCAGGTTATCGCGCTGATCGGCACGGGCTTGGCTACCGTGGCGCTCTCTCTTTTGGCCTATGACCTGGCGGGGGCTGAGGCGGGCGCTGTGCTAGGTACGGCTCTGGCAATCAAGATGATTGTCTACGTGCTGTTGGCCCCTCTGTCCGGAGCGATCGTCCCGGCAAATCTACGCAAACCGGTGCTTATTGCCCTCGACCTGGTGCGGGCGGGCGCGGCGCTTTGTCTGCCGTTCGTCAACCAGATCTGGCAGGTGTACCTGCTCATTGCCTTGCTGCAGTCGGCCTCGGCGTGCTTCACCCCTCTGTTCCAGTCGACGATCCCGGAAATCCTGAAGGAGGAACGCGACTACACCCGAGCACTGTCCCTGTCGCGCCTGGCCTATGACCTGGAGAGCCTGCTGAGTCCCGCGTTGGCCGCTGCTCTGCTGACGCTGATCAGCTTCCACGGCCTGTTCGCTGGTACGTCCGTAGGCTTCGTGATATCCGCCATGCTGGTGTTCTCAACTGCATTCCCCTTCGTTGCTCCTTCCCTGAGAAAGGACGGTCCCTACGCCCGCGCGATTCGAGGAATGCGGATCTACCTGAAGACGCCCAGGCTGAAAGGGTTGCTTGCCCTTAATCTGTGTGCGGCCGCCGGCGGCGCCATGGTGTTCGTGAACACTGTCGTCGTGGTGCGCAACGTTCTCGGCGGAGCAGAGTCACAGGTGGCATGGGCGCTGGCAGCTTTCGGTGGCGGTTCGATGCTGACGGCGCTTGTCCTCCCCAAGGTTCTCGATCGGGTGGCTGACAGGCGTGTGATGCTCTCCGCAGCCCTTGCAATGTGCATTGTACTTGTGACCCTCAGTCTTACCTGGCTGCTCTCGCCCTCCTCCATAGGTTGGCCCATCGTGCTCGCCGGCTGGGCATTGTTGGGGATGAGCTATGCGGGGCTGGTGACTCCTGGCGGCAGATTGCTGCGACGATCAGCGGAATCCACCGATCTGCCATTCCTGTTCGCAGCGCAGTTCTCTCTCTCCCACGTGTGTTGGCTGATTGCCTACCCTCTGGCGGGAACCGTGGGTGCGAAGTTTGGAATGCCAGTGGCGATCATGGCACTGGCAGTAGTCGGCATCGCCGGATTCGTGTTCGCCTGGAGAATCTGGCCCGCCCATGACCCGGACGAGATTTCCCACGGTCACGACGATCTGGCTGCGGACCATCCCCACTGGGCGGAACACGCCTCTTCCAACGGCAAGCATTCACATCGGTATGTCATCGACGACGTGCACCCTCGTTGGCCTGGATGACGGAAACTTGAACAAGGGGCGCGAGAGGGCATTTTCACCGCTCGCGCCCGACGTTGTCATATCGACTTTGCCAGAACAAGCCTCTAGTCTTTGCCCGTGCGATCCCTTCGTCTACCAACCAGCGTGCTGTTGCGCAGCTGCATCTTCATGATGCTGGTGGCGAGTCTGCTCGTGCGACCCGTCCTGAATCATCTGGGTGAGCTGCACGGCTTGCAGCACATCGTGCAGGCTGCGGTGGAACATGGTCACCCCCATGTTGGGGTGAGTGATGCCGCAGACCGTGATCTTGAACACGCGGTTGGATTGCACAGCCTGTTGCACCAGGCCGATCTGACGGCTTCTGTAGGCATCTTGGCCAGCCTTGCTGGACCCGCTCGAGTTGATCTGAGCGATATCCATCCCTGGCACCAGCCAGCGGCAGAGCTTCAGCATCATCGCTCATCCCTGTTCAGGCCTCCTATCGCCTGAGACCCAGGCATCGTGCTCGCACTGAGCAGAGGCTTGGCAGCGCCCGTCCAGTCAATCCTTACTGGACGTTCGTCGCTGCAAGAAATTATTCATTCGTTCCCCGCCCGGACCCCGCTTACGCGCAGTGATCCGTGTGACGTGCCGTGCGCGCCTTCTGCGCACTCGTAGCACGTTGCGCCGGTTCCCAGTGTCGTAGCGGATAGCTTTGGCGGAGGTCCGCTGACCGCATTCGTAGATCCTCATCATGATCCCCAGTTCTGAATCCGGGACGCTCTCGCGCGTCCTTCTCCAACCCCCACTACTGTCGCACTGGCCGCGAACTCTACTCGCACTGCTTTCCCTGTTCATGCTGCTACTCACAGCTGACGGGGCGTTGGCTCACGCGATCGCCGAAGGCGACAAGGGCTACATCCAGGAAATATCTGGAGTAAATCTGATCGCATTCGCCTATCTGGGCGCGAAACACATGGCCACCGGCTATGACCACATCCTGTTCCTCCTGGGCGTGGTGTTCTTCCTGTACCGGATGAAGCATGTCGCGCTGTATGTGACGCTGTTCGCGATCGGGCACTCCACAACGATGCTGCTGGGTGTGCTGTTCAACGTGGGCATCAACAGCTACCTGATCGACGCAATCATTGGTCTGTCTGTGGTCTACAAGGCCTTGGACAATCTGGGCGCCTACCAGCGTTGGTTCGGCTTCCAGCCAAACACAAAGGTTGCGACGTTGATCTTCGGCCTGTTCCACGGCTTTGGTCTGTCAACCAAGATCATCGAGTACGACATCTCACCCGATGGTCTGTTGCCCAACCTGCTTGCGTTCAACGTCGGCGTGGAGATCGGCCAGATCCTCTCGCTTGGCGCGATTCTGATCGCAATGGGCTACTGGCGCCGCACGCCCAGCTTCTTCAAGCACGCCTACACCGCCAATGCCGCCATGCTCTGCGCCGGATTCATTCTGATCGGCATGCAGCTCACTGGCTACTTCGTTTCCTGACTTTCAAGAGAACTACATCATGTACAACAGTAAGCCCGCCGAAGGCGACCTTCCCACCAGCCGCCAGCTGGGACGCACCACCGCAATTGCCGCCGGCATCGCCATCATCCTCCTGGTTGGAGTGGTGATGCCATCTGAGTACGGAATCGATCCCACTGGTGTTGGTCGGGTACTTGGTCTGAAGGAAATGGGGGAGATCAAGGAACAGCTTGCCGAGGAAGCGGCAGCTGACGCTGCGATGGACGCAAAGGCCGCCGAAGACGAGGCAGCCGCCCTGCTGACGCAGGTGTCCACGCAGAACCGTAAGACCGTTGAAGTTGCTCAGAAGCCTGCCGCGAGTAATGCGGCCACCGCTGCCGAATGGCGGGACGAAGAACAGGTTGTCCTGACGCCGGGCCAGGGCACCGAGATCAAGCTCGTCATGAAGGCGGGCGAGCGCGCCAGCTACCAGTGGTCTGTTGAAGGCGGCGTCGTGAACTTCGACACCCACGGAGACGGCGGCGGTCGAGCGATCAGCTATGAGAAGGGTCGAGGGGAAGCCACCAAGCAGGGGGTGCTCCTGGCTGCCTTCGATGGCAACCACGGATGGTTCTGGCGCAACAGGGGCGAGGAGCCCGTAACGCTTCTGCTCCGCACCGGAGGGGAGTACGAGTTGATCAAGAAGATGTAAACCGCAGCGGTGAGCGGTGGCCGGGTGCGCTTAAGGCCCGGCCACCGCCCTATGTGGGGTATTTCCGATGGGCTGCGCCCAGTTTCGGCCCCTCGACAACCCCAGCCAGCCCCGCTTAAGCTAACCCATATGCGTCTTTCCGCCCGCCACGGCCTTGCCCTCAGGATCAGCTTCTTTGCGCTGATGCTGTTGAGTGTCGTTGCGCGGCCGATGGTGATCCAGCTCAGCGAACTGCACGGATTGGAACATGACATCGCAGCAGCGGTGGATCATGGCCATTCACATGCCGGCGGTGCGGGCGACAATCTGGACCCGGATCACGCCACTGGCGCTCATGCGGTACTGCATCAGGCAGACGCGAGTTTCGCTGGAAGCTTGTTCACGCCCCACGTCTACCTGGCTTCACTACCGCTGGCCGGTGAAGTCCATGCTCTGCGACTTCTGAGGGTGCCTGCAGGGCACCCGGCGTCACCCTTCCGACCTCCGATCGTCTGACGACCCTAGCTGCGCTCTAGCAGCCTGAGCGCGCCTCCCGTGTAGCGGGACGCGGCGCGTCGTTCTGACTTTCTTTCCGGAGGCTTCCGTGAAATTCCGTAGTGTGTGGGCGCTGGCTGTTGCCGGCGCCTGCGGTGTGGCCCTTCCTGGCCACGCCGCCGAAGTGCTGCGCCTGGAGGATGCGGTTGCCCGCGCCCTTGGCACTCACCCAAGCGTGCAGGCAGATGCCGCACAAATAGAGGCGACAAAGAACCGTGCGGCGCGAGAGGGCTTAGCAGCCCCGTTGGTGCTCGGCGGAGAACTGGAGAACGTGGCCGGTAGTGGCAGCGTGCGAGGTATGGACGCTGCCGAGGCAACGTTCCGGGTATCCAAGATTCTGGAACTGGGTGGCAAGCGGGCGGCCCGCCAAGCGCTTGGCGGCGCGGAGGTCGATGCAGCCCAGCGAGAGGCTGATGTGACCCGGGTGGCCATCGCCACACGCACCGCTGGTCGATTCATCGACGTGCTTGCGGCGCAGGAGCATGTCGAGCATGCGGAAGAGCGGATTCGTATGGCCCGCGCGCTCCAGCGAGAGGTGGCCCGCTGGGTCTCTGCGGCACGGAACCCGGACTCAGACCTGAGGGCCGCTGAAATCGCCCTGGCCGATGCAGAGCTCAAGCGTGATCAAGCAGTCCAGCGGTTGGAGGCATCGCGCATGGCGCTTGCGTCTTCCTGGGGCTCTTTCACCGCTGACTTCGACACCGTCGCCGGCGATACAAACATCCTCCCCCCGCTGGATGACTACCAGACGCTGTCCGAACGCCTTCAGAACGCGCCACAGCAACGTGCCTTCGATGCCCAGTCCAGAATTCTTGCCGCGCGCCGCGATGTCGCCGTTTCCAGCGCGAAGCCTGACGTGAGTGTTGGATTTGGACTTCGCCGTCTTGAAGCAACGAAGGACAGTGGCTTGGTCATGTCGATCTCGGTTCCCTTGGGAACCCGGCGTCGATCAGCCTACTCGGTATCCGAAGTCGACTACGAACTGAGTGCGCTCAAGTCACGCCGTGAAGCACAAATGTTGGAGCTCAACCAGGAGCTGTTCGGAGTCTATCAACAGCTGCGCCAAGCGCAGTTGGAGGTCACCTCCGTTCGTGAGCGGCAGCTCCCCAAGGCGGAGCAGGCGATGAATCAGAGCCGTCGTGGCTTCGAGGAGGGTCGATTCTCCTATCTCGCATTGAGCCAGGCGCAGAAGACGCTGTTCGACCTTCGTGAGCGCGAAGTCGAGTCCGCCGCACTCTATCTCCGATTGCTGGTCGAGGCAGATCGCCTCACCGCCTCCGCCCAGGATATCCGCCCATGAATCGTTACGCCCTTCTTATGTTGCTTCCGCTGGCACTGGCCGCCTGTGGCGGTGAAAAGCCGGTTGAGAAAGAAGCCGCAGAGTCCACCGCCGCGGCCGGCGACTACGAGCGCGGCCCCAACCGCGGTCGCATGCTCCGCGATGGTGATTTCGCACTTGAAGTCACCGTCTATGAAACCAACACGCCTCCTCAGTTCCGCCTCTACGCCTATCGAAATGACAAGCCGATCTCACCGAATGAGGTGAAGGCAACAATGCAGTTGAAGCGCCTCGACGGTGAGGTCAATGATTTCACTTTCACCGCCGAAAACGACTATCTCGTGGGGAACGGCGAGGTCGTGGAACCTCATTCTTTCGACGTGAAGGCAGACGCAGTGGTAGGAGGAAAGACACACACCTGGTCCTATCAGTCCTATGAGGGCCGTACCACCATCGAGCCAAGCGCTGCCAAGGATGCGGGTGTGGTGGTGGAAGAGGCTACCGCTGGCACTATCCGCGATACGGTCACGCTGATGGGGAACATCGCGGTCAACACTGGCCGCCAGGCCGCCGTCAAAGCACGATTCCCAGGTATTGTCCGCAGCGTGTCGGTCGAGATGGGCCAACGCGTTTCCGCAGGGCAGACGCTGGCGACGGTTGAAGGCAATGACAGCATGCGCACCTACGCGGTGATTGCTCCCTTCAGCGGCATCGTTCTTGCGCGCAACACCAGTGTTGGTGATGTGGCCGCCGACAACACACTGTTCGACGTTGCCGATCTGTCAGAGGTCTGGGTCGATCTACGAGCTCTGGGCACTGACGCCGAGCGTCTCGCTCCAGGTCAAGCAGTGCGGATCCGTTCCGCCACGGGTGCCTTGGAGACTGAAGGTAGGCTCCAAAGCCTGCTTCCGCTGGCAAGCAGCGGCCAAAGCGTGGTTGCGCGCGTGAGTATCCCCAATGGTGACGGCAAGTGGCGTCCAGGAATGGCTGTCTCGGCCGAGGTCATCATTGCCGAGACACCTGTTCCACTGGCCGTCAAAGAGTCAGGGCTCCAGCGATTTCGCGACTTTACCGTCGTATTTGCGCAGGTGGGCGATACCTATGAGGTGCGCATGCTTGAGCTTGGAAAGCGTGATGGCGAGTGGGCAGAGGTTCTTGGCGGACTGAAGCCCGGAACGCGGTACGTCGCCGAGCAGAGCTATCTGATCCGTGCAGACATCGAGAAGTCTGGCGCCAGCCACGACCACTAAGGATCCATCATGCTAGAGCGAATCATTCGCGCGTCCATCGCGCATAGATGGCTTGTGCTGCTTCTGGTCCTGGCGCTGTCAGGCTTGGGCATCTGGAACTACAGCAAGCTGCCAATCGACGCCGTCCCTGACATCACCAATGTCCAGGTCCAGATCAACACCGAAGCACCGGGCTACTCTCCACTGGAGGCAGAGCAGCGGGTAACGTTCCCCGTCGAGACAGCCTTGGCCGGCTTAGCCAAGCTGGAGTACACGCGGTCCATTTCGCGTTATGGTCTCTCCCAGGTCACCGTTGTATTCGAAGACGGTACCGACATCTACTTCGCGCGGCAGCAGGTGGCCGAGCGCTTGCAGCAAGCCGCATCCCAGCTCCCAACTGGGCTGAAGCCAACGCTGGGCCCGGTCGCCACCGGTCTCGGTGAGATCTTCATGTACACCGTGGAAGCCGAGAAGGGTGCTGAAGAGACCTGGACGCCGATGGCGCTTCGTACCCTCCAGGATTGGGTGGTACGCCCCCAGATGCGACATCTGAAAGGTGTTACAGAGGTCAACACCGTCGGTGGCTATGTGCGGCAGTTCCACATCACGCCTGACCCGCGCAAGCTTCAGGCGTACGAGCTGACCATGCAGGATGTGATGGAGGCCGTGGCGCGCAGCAATGCGAACGTGGGTGCCGGCTACATTGAAAAGAGTGGTGAACAGTACCTTGTGCGCGTTCCTGGCCAAGTGGCGGACATGGACGGCCTGCGCAAGATCGTGGTCGCCAATCGCGAGGGGCTGCCGCTTCGCGTCGGTGACCTCGCAGACGTTCACGAGGGCACCGAACTGCGAACGGGTGCAGCGACCAAAGATGGCAAGGAAGTGGTACTTGGTACTGCATTCATGCTCATTG
Source organism: Stenotrophomonas sp. FR010 (assembly GCF_047520755.2). Classification (NCBI taxonomy): domain Bacteria; kingdom Pseudomonadati; phylum Pseudomonadota; class Gammaproteobacteria; order Lysobacterales; family Lysobacteraceae; genus Stenotrophomonas; species Stenotrophomonas sp. FR010. Next base: position 214,005 of record NZ_JAXBQT020000005.1, read on the forward strand.
GTGAGAACAGCCGCGAAGTCGCTCAGCGAACCGCTGCCAAGCTGAAGGAGATCGACGAGACGCTTCCAGAAGGTGTCCGCGCGCATGCGGTCTATGACCGTACGGAGCTGGTCGACCGCACCATTGAAACCGTCAAGAAGAACCTACTGGAAGGTGCCCTGCTGGTCATTGCGGTGCTGTTCCTTCTGCTCGGAAATCTTCGCGCCGCACTGATCACGGCCGCGGTCATTCCTTTGACCATGCTGCTGACCATCTCCGGCATGGTCCAGAACCGTGTCTCAGCAAATCTGATGAGCTTGGGTGCGCTGGACTTCGGTCTGATCGTCGACGGCGCGGTCATCATTGTTGAGAACTGTCTGCGCCGCTTCGGCGAGCGTCAGCACGCCCTGGGGCGTCTGTTGACCCGGGATGAGCGCTTTGCTTTGGCCGCCAGCGCCAGTGCCGAGGTGATCAAGCCCAGCTTGTTCGGCTTGTTCATCATTGCCGCCGTCTACATCCCGATCTTTGCGCTCTCCGGCGTGGAAGGAAAGATGTTCCACCCGATGGCCCTGACCGTCGTTATCGCGCTGACTGGTGCGATGGCATTGTCCCTCACGTTCGTTCCCGCTGCGGTTGCTCAGTTTGTCACGGGCAAGGTCTCGGAGAAGGAAACCAAGGCTATGCGGGGCGTAACCAAGCTGTATGGCCCGATGCTGGAGCGGGCAGTCAGTGCTCGCAAACTGGTTGTGGGTGGTGCAGCCGTCCTCACCGTACTGGCGGGTCTTCTGGCCAGTCGCATGGGCACTGAGTTCATTCCGAATCTGGACGAAGGTGATATTGCGCTTCACGCGCTGCGCATTCCCGGCACTAGTCTGACGCAAGCCATCGGCATGCAGCGCCAGCTTGAAGCGACCATCAAGAAGTTCCCCGAGGTGGATGAGGTTGTCGCAAAGATCGGCACAGCAGAGGTAGCGACCGACCCCATGCCACCGTCGGTCGCAGACACCTTCATCATGCTCAAGGATCGCGACCAATGGCCTGATCCCCGCAAGCCAAAGGCGCAGCTCATTGCTGAGCTGGAGAAGGCTGTCCGAGCAATTCCCGGCAACAACTACGAGTTCACCCAGCCCGTGCAGATGCGCATGAACGAGCTGATTGCCGGTGTACGCGCCGAGGTGGCGGTGAAGTTGTACGGTGACGACCTGGATCAGCTGGCGCAGATCGGCAGCCAGATCGAGGACGCCGCAGGTTCCATCCCAGGCGCCGCAGACGTGAAGTTAGAGCAGATCAGTGGTCTGCCTCTTATGACCATCACGCCTGACCTGGGTGCTTTGGCCCGCTATGGCGTTTCGATCGACGAGGTCCAGAAGACCATCTCTGTTGCGCTGGGCGGTGAGGCGGTCGGTCAGGTCTTTGAGGGTGATCGTCGCTTCGACATCGTCGTTCGTCTGCCCGAGAACCTGCGTCAGGACACCCGGACGCTCGCATCGCTACCGGTAGCCGTCGCCGTCGGGGCCAGTTCCGGCGAACAGAGAGCGTTCGTTCCGCTGGGGCAGCTGGCTAAAGTTGAAGTTGCGCCAGGCCCAAACCAGGTCAGTCGCGAGAACGGCAAGCGTCGCGTCGTCATCACCAGCAACGTACGTGGTCGCGACCTTGGTTCGTTCGTAGAGGAGCTGCGAGAGAAGGTTGGTCAGGAGGTGCAGTTGCCGGAAGGCTACTGGATTGAGTATGGCGGTACCTTCGAGCAGCTCATCTCTGCCAGCAAGCGGCTGTCCGTGGTCGTGCCGGTCGTCCTGGTGATGATCTTCGGCTTGCTCTTCATGGCGTTCGGCTCGGGCAAGGATGCTGCCATCGTGTTCAGCGGCGTTCCACTTGCGTTGACCGGTGGCGTGGTGGCTCTGTGGATGCGTGACATACCCCTGTCCATTTCTGCAGGCGTGGGGTTCATCGCGCTGTCGGGCGTCGCCGTGCTCAACGGCCTGGTCATGATCAGCTTCATCAAGAGCCTTAGGGAACAGGGCACTCCCCTGCACCAAGCGGTAACCGAAGGTGCACTGACCCGGCTGCGCCCCGTGCTGATGACGGCCCTGGTTGCCAGCCTGGGCTTCCTGCCAATGGCCCTAAACGTTGGGGCTGGCGCGGAAGTTCAGCGCCCGCTGGCGACGGTCGTTATCGGCGGAATCATCTCCTCCACGCTGCTGACCTTGCTGGTGTTGCCGGCGCTCTATCGCCTCATCCACCGCGAAGGGGATGAGCGGAAGGAGGACGCAGCGTGAACCCGTCCATCTCAACCCCTCCCAGGAACATGCAGTTGACCATTTCCAAACGAACCCAAGCGTGGCTCTACCTGCTTGCAGCCATCCTTCTGCCTTGCGTTGCTTGGGCGCATGGCGTCAGTGAAGGCGACCAGGCCTTCCTGGAAGACAGTACCGGCCTGCAGCTCATCGCGTTCACGTACCTCGGCGCCAAGCACATGGTGACTGGATACGACCACCTCCTGTTTCTGTTCGGGGTGATCTTCTTCCTGTACCGGATGCGTGATGTCAGCATCTACGTGACGTTGTTCGCGATCGGCCACAGCACCACCTTGCTGCTAGGTGTCCTGGGCGGATTGCATGTGAATGCGTACCTGGTCGACGCAATCATTGGCCTGTCGGTTGTCTACAAGGCGCTGGACAACATGGGCGCGTTCAAGCGCTGGTTTGGGGTACAGCCCAACACCAAAGCCGCCGTGCTGATCTTTGGCTTCTTCCATGGCTTTGGTCTAGCGACAAAGCTGCAGGATTTCTCGCTCTCACCTGACGGGCTTGTCCCAAACATGCTCGCCTTCAACGTGGGGGTCGAGATCGGACAGCTGCTCGCGCTCGCAGGCATCTTGATCGTGATGGGCTTCTGGCGCCGCTTGCCGTCATTCCATCGACAGGCGTACAGCATCAACACCGCCCTTATGTGCGCCGGCTTCGTGCTTGTTGGCATGCAGCTCACCGGCTACTTCGTTTCCTGAATCTACAGAGGTACTCATGTCCATCACGCTTTCCAATCAGCTGCCCAGCACTCGCAAGCTGCTGAAATCCACCGCCCTGGCCGCTGCCGTTGCAGGGGTGATTCTGCTCACCACCGTGCTTCCCGCGGAGTACGGAATCGACCCTACGGGCGTAGGTAAGGTTCTGGGTCTGGACGCCCTAGCCTCCACTGACCAGGTAGAGGCCGTAGCTCCCCCAGTTCCGGCATCTGCTGGCAGCGCCGAAGCCGTCTCGGCGCTGTTCGAGAAGGCCAAGGTTGCCTTCGGGAGCAATGGCAAGCAGGCCTTCGAACCCGCCGCTGTCTCTCTCGCCAGCACTCCTTTACGGCAGGACTCACTGACGATCGAGCTTGCCCCTGGTAAGGGCCAGGAGGTGAAGGCCCATATGGCTCAGGGCGCTGGGATGGTTTTCAGCTGGAAGGCCACGTCTGATGTTGCCGTGGACATGCACGGCGAGCGTCCCGACGTGAAGGGCCCCTGGACCAGCTACGCCGTTGAAGGCGCCCAGCGTCAGGCCGAGGGAACGTTCATTGCTCCCTTTGAAGGTACCCATGGGTGGTACTGGCAGAACCGCGGCAGCACCCCCGTGATCATCGAGGTGCAAATTACCGGCTACCAAGCCGACCTCTACCAGCCGTGACACCCGGCATAACGCCGAAATCAACCTAGGAGAAGCAACATGAAGAATCGTTTTGCCCTCATCAGCGTCCTTTTCGCTTCCATTGCAGCGTCCGCATCGGCCTTCGCACATGATCCGGCGCTTCATGCCGAGTCGGAAGTGAAGGAGGCGCCTAAGGCAAAGCCTGCTACGTGTGAACAGCTGGCTGACCGGACGAAGTTCAAGGTGGATCTTGCCGATCCTCAGACCAAGGCGCTGAAGGACAGGTGCGACGCTCAGGCGCAGTCGGCTGCGAAGAAGAAGTAATTGATTGCGGCGAATGGTCCGGCTTGGGTGAAGTCGGACCATTCGTCTTTACCCTTGAGCCAAGCGAATAGTGCCAGCGTCGTCCTACAAATAGACCTCGGTTAGACCCTCATTCTTCCAACAGGCTCGCTCTCGAATGCTAGCGTTTGACCGGAGGATTGCGATTAGAGCCGCACTCGGGCTTACATTCTCCAAACCCGAGTGCGGCAAAGTTCATTTGCAATCATCGACGTGATCGAACGTGCTGAACCGAACGCAATCTCCTGACCTGATCAACCCGCCTTAGAAGCGCGCGGTCGCGCCCACAAAGAGCGTGCGTGCGCCGCCGTCGTAATTATTGCCTTCTTCAAGCGTGGAAACATCACCCAAGTTCAGTACGCCGACGCGCAAGGTCAGGTTTTCGTTCACATCGAGAGCGGTGACCAGATCCACCGTGGTGTATGCCTTGGCGAAGGTAGGTCTGGACGAAGACACAAGCTGCTTCCCGATGTGTTGCGCGCTGAGGTTAAGCGACCATGCATCGGACACGCTCCAGTTCAGCGAAGTGTTGGCGGTGATCTTCGGCACCACTAGCAGGCTGGCGCCGGTGGTGCGGTTCTTCGATTCCAACATGCGTGTGGCGTTGGTGGTCCAGCTCAGTCGCTCGTGCAGCGGCACGGTCACACTGGCTTCCACGCCTCGCGTGCGAGCCTTCTGGATGTTCTGCGCCACCGTCCACCAGAAGCCGTTTACGAAGCTAGTGTTCTGGCCTGGGATCTCGCGCAGCGGCACCTGTTCGATCTTGTCGTCGAAGTTGGTCAGGAAGTAGGTGGCCGATGCGGACCAGCCGTTCTGGTCGAAGCCCACGCCAAGCTCATAGTTGGTGCTGGTTTCCGGTTTCAGGTTCGGGTTACCGGCCATGTAGCAGCCGGTCGTGCCGTCGGCGTTGATCAGCCGGCTGTTCCAGCCTTCCGGGGTCAGGCTGCCGCAGCCGCGTCCCAGAGACTGGGTGGCCGCACCAGCGGTGCCCTGCTTAAGATTGGGCGCGCGGAACCCTTTGGAGACACCGCCGCGTACTGTCCATGCGTCTGCCGGGTGCCACACGCCGTAGATGCGCGGGCTCACGTTGTCGTCGTAGTTGTCGGTGTTGTCCCAGCGCACGCCCAGAGTCAGCACGAAGCGCTCGTGCAGGGTGATGTGGTCTTCGGCGAACAAGGCCCATGAGTCCGCTTCACTGGTCGGGCTGATGCGGCTGCTGCCGGTCCAAGTCACAGGTACGGTACCGATGGTGTCGCTGTTTTCCAGCTGCTCGCGCTTCCACTGACCACCCACGTTCAGGCTGTGCTCGAAGCCCCAATGGAAAGCGGTGGTGAAGGCAGTATCGAACACCGTTTCCTTCGAATGGTTGCCCACCGCACTGCCCTTGTCTTGGTAGTCGTTCCGCACAAGGGTGGTCTTGGAGGTGGTGGAGTCGCCGTAACGGCCATCATGGCCCAGCACGTAACCGGTCTGTACCAGCTTGGACAGACCCCAGGCATATACATCACCGCTGCCGGTGTTGCGCTGCACGCCGCGCGACCCTTCTATGGTCAGTGCGTGGTCATCGTTGAGGCGCCAGTGGAACTGCAGGTTGGCATTCTCCGCCTTGCTGCCCGGAGTCTGGCCCTCAAGGCGATCGGACTTGCGGTCGGTCACGTTGGCCCCGATGCGGATCCCCAGGTTGTCGGTCAGTGGGCCGCTGAAAAGGGCACCCATCTGCGTGGTATCACCGCGGGTGGATGAATCGGGCACGCTGTGGTTCAAGGTGACCGAGCCGCCCCAGTGGTCGGAAATCTTGCGGGTAATGATGTTGATCACGCCGCCCATCGCATCCGAACCGTATAGCGACGACATCGGGCCGCGCACCACTTCTATTCGTTCGATCATGTCCGGCGACAGCCAGTTCAGATCCTGCGGACCCAGGTCGTCGCGGTAGTTCACGCCGGAGGAGTTGCCCTGGCGGCGGCCGTCGATCAGGATCAGCGTGTACTGCTCGGGCAGTCCACGCAGGCGGATCTTCGACTGCGCTCCGGACAGTGCATAGCCACCGGTCACTCCAGGGACGGTACTCAGCAGCTGGCCGATGCTGGTGACCGGCTTACGCTCGATCTCCTCGCGGCTGATAACGCTAATGCTGGCTGGCGCATCCCTGATCCACTGCTGGGCACCGGTGGCGGTAACGACCAAGGTGTCCAACTGCTTGACGGAGGAGGCATGCGTCAAAGCTTCAGCGCTGGCATGCGAAGAAAGGGCCAGACCAATAGCAACTGTCAGCGTGGGAAGAGCAAGTCGTGACTTCAGGTATGTGTGCGACATCTCGGGGTAATCCGGTAACGGGCATTATTGCTGGGGAATGGCTGCCTCGCTTGATTCCGGAAAACGCCCATATCGGGTCGAGGGCTGGCTTGCGTCTTGAGGTCAGGTATCAAACTGTGGCCGACCGATGCTGTCTGGGCAGCACCTCAGCTGGACTGGCTCATGCTCCAAGTCGTCCATACGCCGGTCCGCAAGGTCCGCGGTTGCTGCAAGCAATAGACAATCTGCGAGGCTACATCCTGCGCGGCCATGAATTCGCTCAAACGGGGATCGTCGGCCGTGCGACCGTGACCCACGGCAAAAGATGTATGAGTACCTGCGGGGCAGATGGCACTCACGCGAATCCCATCTTTCCTTACTTCTCGGTCCAAGCCGCCCGCAAAAATGAGCTGGGCGGCCTTGGTACCTGCGTAGACGGCTTCGTCCGCCCCACTGCGATGAGCTGCGACGCTCGATACGATCAAAATATCCCCGCCACCAACGCTACGAAGATGAGGGAGGAAAGCACGTACCGTGAGGACCGTTCCGAGATAGTTGATTTCACACATTTCGATGACTTGATCATCGCTTGCGTCAGCGACTCCGCCGTAGTAGCCAACCCCGGCGTTGGCCACTACCGAATGTACGCTTCCAAAGTGATCAATGCCGCTAGATGCGAAGGCACCCACGCTATCCGGATCGCGCACATCCAGACGCATCCAGTAGGCGCGATCAGCGCCGAACTCATCCTGTAGCCGCTTGAAGTCACCTAAACGCCTGGATCCTCCAAGAACGCTTCCACCACTGCGTAAGATCATCTCCGCCGTTGCCAGTCCGATCCCCGAACCGGCGCCAGTAATGGCAACGCAGCGGTTTCTAAGGCTGTAACTTGCTTCTGTCAAGGTCTATCTCCTACGTTCGTTGGCGACCAGGTGTAGTTGAGTCATGAAAGGAGTTGGGGTCGTCTGTGACGCAAGTTAGGGGCGTGCAGCGCCACCTTCGGCCCCATACACCTGGCCGTTCGCATAACTGGCGTCGCTTGCCGCAAGTTGGACGAAGATTGAACCCAGCTCAGCAGGCTGACCTGCGCGTCCTAGCGGCTTGTCCCCCCCGAAGTTCGGAATCTTCTCGGATGCAGTCCCGCCACTGATCTGCAACGGAGTCCAGATAGGACCTGGAGCAACTCCGTTTACCCGAATCCCCTTAGGGCCAAGCTGCTTAGCCATCGAGCGAACGTAGCTAACCTGCGCACTCTTCGTCATCGCATAGTCGACCAGGTAGGGGGACGGATCGTAGCCCTGCTCAGACGTAGTAACGATGATGACGCTTCCAGGCGGAAGAGACACACGCAGTGCCTCTTGGGTCATCCATACCATTGCATTGATGTTGGTAAGGAAGGTGTTCTCGAGGTGTTCGTCGGTAATCTTTAGAATGTCCGGCTCCTGCTGCTGATACGCCGCGTTCAGCACCAAGGTGTCGATCGAGCCCAAGGCCGATGCCGCCTTGCGCACAAGATCCAGGCAAAAGTCTTTGCTGCGAATATCACCAGGTAAAGCGTATGCCTGACGGCCGGTTGCGCGTATCAGCGCAATAACTTCACGCGCATCTTCCTCTTCTTCAGGCAAATAGTTGATGGCCACATCGGCACCCTCGCGGGCGTATGCAATGGCAGCGGCCCGACCGATTCCTGAGTCTCCTCCCGTAATCAGTGCCTTGCGGCCTTCAAGGCGCCGATTGCCTCGATAGGTTTTCTCACCGTGGTCCGGCAGCGGACGCATCTTCGACGCAAGCCCCGGCCAAGGCTGTTCTTGGCGCGGGTAGGGTGGCCGAGGATATGCCTGCCGAGGGTCGATCAGGCCGGCTCGCGGGCGGCCCTGACCCTGCGCCTCCGAGAGTACCGCAGCGGGCACAGCACCGAATGCCGAGGAAGCAGCAATTCCGCTGGCGATGGCCACACTGCTTCCCGCAATAAACTGTCTGCGGCCGATGACCGGCGTGGCTTCATCGTCGTGCTCAGGCAAATCACTATTCGAATTTGACATGTTCATCCCAGTTGATTGGTCACTCTGGCCCAAGCAAATTTGAGTACAGCGACCGTGGAGGAGACGCAACTTTACTGCGGCGAACATGCGCAAGTAGCAATTTTATTGCTGAAGTTCTTTCAATTCAGAAATGATCGAAAGCGTCGACGGCGCAGCTTCTTGCCATGCCATCCTCGGCGATAATGGGGAAGCATCTGCACTGCGTTCGATCCATAAATCATGCTTTGTGCGGCGGATCATTGGCACGTTTAGTAATCGATACCCGGGTGAAGTGTCTTGAAAGGTGATCTAGAGAGAATAAGCATTTCAGATCTAGCTGCGTTCATCGAGATCGCTCGGCATGGATCAATGCGCGCCGCCGCCCTCGAACTTGGCTTATCTGCCTCAGCTCTAAGTCACGCCTTAAAGCGGCTGGAAGATCGACTGGGTGTGCGTCTCGTTAATCGTACGACCCGTGCGCTTTCGATCACCGTTGAAGGACGCGAACTGGAACGCTATGTAGCCACTGGCCTAGATACAATTGGAGAGGGTCTAGCCGCGATTCGGGCTCGGAAGCAGTCAGAGATCCAGATGCTCAAGATCTCGCTATCACACGATGCGGCGCGCCTCCTACTCTGGCCAGTGCTGTGGAGCTTTCAGCAACGCTGGCCTAACGTCCATCTTGATCTAGTGATAGAAGAACGCCTGGTGGACTTAGTAGCGGAAGGCTTTGACGGCGGCATTCGATACGGTGACCGAGTGCCAGAGGGGATGGTTGGTCTGGAGCTTACACATCCGCTTAAGTGGGTGGTCGTGGCAGCGCCCAGCTATCTGCAACATGCTGGGAGACCTGAGAATCCAAGCGATCTGTGGACCGACCAGAGTTCCATAGACACTCAGTCGCCGCTCTGCGCGTAGCGCTTTTCGAACTCTACCGGTGACATGCCGCCAGCGGAACCATGCC